>JBAVYC010000866.1:0-2473 GCA_049698595.1 Desulfobacterales bacterium
TTTGTCATTTTCCAGGTACCCGCCGAATGCCTCCGGCGAAAATCCAGCCGCAAATTTTAATTTTGCCGTTTCGCGTATTTTTCTAATCTCCTCCGGGCTTAGGTCCTGTTTAAACCTTGCCATATCATTGGCAATGGTGTTGTAGAGGTCCTGGAAGGCGTCTTTTTCACCTAAACGATTGACGCCATAGGTCTTCCGGGTGGCTTCAGCTTTATAATTCTTTGAAAACCAGACATTGCCGGCGGCATCGCTCACATTTACGTTCAAACCCAGATTCTCGCCATTGGATTCGAGGATTTTACCTTTGACCTGCAAATCGACACTGTCGGTTTCGGCCGGGATCACCCGCACAGCACCCCATTGGCTGCTTTGGCGCAAGGTGTTTTTGAGATGATAGGGAATAAAGTGGCTTTCGGCTCTGCGGATCTCGTTATTGGTGCCCTCGTCCTCAGCCTCTTCTGCCGTTATCTCTTCGCTTTCAAAAATAAGAATGCCCACATCCAGCAACTGGTCTTCAGGGATTTCCTCCTGGATGCGCATGATTTCGGTAGGCCCCACCTTTTGGGCCTGGTAGGTGGCACAATTGGTGAGAAAAATCATGGACACGAAGGCGATGAATATGTGGTAAATAATGGGTTTCATCAGCTGTTTTTCTTGTATTCCTCGTATTCTTTCCAGAGTTTTTCCTTAAGCTCGGGGTCCGTTTCGTTTTCAGCCGCTTCCCGCAGCTGGCGGGCTACGATATCATCATCTTCGTAATCGGTTCGATGTCGATCATCTGAGGACGCACCGCTCCCTCCCTTGCGAGAGCCATCCCGCGAAGCCGTTTCAGTGTCGGCCGCACCTCCGGTGGTCTCGGTTTCCCGGCCGCTCTGCGACGTCTCCTTTTGCGCATCGGTCTCCTCGGATGACTTCGCTCCGGAGGTATCCACGTCCACCCCTTTGTCACGCAGACGTTTGGCTGCCTCGGCCGCTTCCTGCGCCAGGTCCTGTAATTTTTCAGTTGATCCGGCGCGGATCGCGTCCATTTCCTTTAGCAGTCTGTCATCAAATTGCGCCAGTGATGCATTAAATTCCTTATCCAGTGTCGCTAGTTCATCCACAGTTTGTTCTTCCGGGATATTCGGATCATACATCTTATCCAACTTGTTCGAGACAGCTGAATCGGGATTGGTTTCACCCGGGGGATGCCGGTTGTAGGCCGCTTCCATCTGCTCCATAATTTTACGATTTTCAGCGGTCATCGCCTGTACGCGCGACAGGTAATCCTCATAATCCTTAACCGCCTCAGCCGAAGCGTTGCCGGAACGTTTAAGGTCCTCAAGCTCAGCAGCGATCCGTTTTTCTGTTTCCCGGCTGGTTTGCAAATTATCACGGGCTTCTTTAAGCTTGGCATTGGCCGCATCCGCAGAATTTGTCTCGCTTGCGGGTCTATTTTCAGCGGTATTTTTCGATTCAGGGTCGTTTGCAGGTTGCGCAGGCGGCGGGCTGGTTTGTGACGCTTTGCGAACTTCTTGCTGTTCGGCGCTGGTTCCAGCTTGCGACGGCAGCTGGTTGGTTTGTGGTTTTTCGCCGGATTCCTGCTGTTTGGAATCGGTCGTCTCCGAGGGCGTGGTCCGGCTTTCACTGGTATTTTCAGCGGGTTTTTCCGGTTCCGGAATGGTCGGGTTCGGAGAACCCGTGTGGGTACATGCGCTGAGCCATAGGCCGGTCAAAATTATTACCAGTATGTTTAAGCGTTTCATTTTAATCAACGACACACTTCGAAGGGTTACAGAGCCGATAGTTCAGCCGCCGGCTAAACAATTTGTCTTTACCATCAATACCAAGTATATATAAAATGAAACATAAGATTTTGCTATTTGAGTGTCAAGCAACAATAGCGGTGCGCGTAAATAAGGACTGAGCGGGCATGTAAAAATAGGAAATTAAAGCCAAACCGATTGAAAGGCCGTATGGAGACACCCCAGGGAAGCCTGGTCTGTATTCGTGGTGGAAAGACAGGACTTCGGTATTGATCCTCTCATATTTGAAATTTATATTCACATTTGACAATCTCGTAAAAAGTCAAAATTCTTGAATTTCGACCTCATAACCTATTGAAATTATTAAGTGTAAAAATTGGCTGTTTTCGGATTTTTTACGAAACCGTCAAATATACAAGGAAAATAAACAGGAAACTTTTTTTGCCGGCGCACGATAATATTTGTACGCCCATCCTATAATAGCCAAGAAAAAAGGCCAATTTAAGAAAACTCAAATTGGCCTAATCCCTTTAATATGGCGGAGAGACAGGGATTCGAACCCTGGATGGAAGTTTCCCCCCATACTCGCTTAGCAGGCGAGCGCCTTCAGCCAGCTCGGCCATCTCTCCAATGATTGTTGATTGGTTGATTAGTTAAAATAAAGGTTACAATCATTTTACTTATTAACGATTTAACCAATCAGCCAAAATTGGCGGAGGGAGTAGGAT
>JBAVYC010000867.1:0-1636 GCA_049698595.1 Desulfobacterales bacterium
CGGTATCTTCGATCAATTTAGCAAAATGGATGGAAGTGCGGTCTTCGAGGTAGGGGGCTACGATCTGGATGCCCACGGGCAGACCGTTTTGGGCCAGTCCAACCGGTGCTATGGTCGACGGCAGATAGGCCATGCCGGTCAGCCCGGCCCATGCCACGGCCGTATCGAAATACGACCTATCTTCGCCGTTTACCACAAGCTTACGCGCGAAAAAATCCTCTGTGTGATCGTGCGGGAAAGCCGTAATCGATACCGCGGGGCACAGCAGGATGTCGAATTCCTTGAAAAAGTCAGCCCAGGTTTCCCGTATCATGGTACGTGCATAATTTAGGCCCAACCAATTCCGATGCAAGATGGTCGTACCTCTTATACCACGGGCCAAGTCCCCGCGGTCATCATCAGACAGGTTTTTAGCCGCATCCAGCGTGCTGTCGAACATCTCCCGCGGTAGAGCGGCACTCGTTGTCGCCGTGAGGAGCTGATGATAGATTTCATGGCTTCGGACAAAATCAATATCCGGTCGATTTTCCTCGATCCGGGCACCTGCCTTGATTAGAGTATCGACCGCATTCTGTAAGCAATCCAACACATTGATATCGGTCGGGAAGGCCGGATCGTTCAGCCACAGACCTATTTTGAATTCTTTGAGGATTTTTTTCCGCGGGGGTGGAAGTTCGATGCTCCAGGCGGTGGTTTGCGGGCCTTGGGGTGAGGTAATCAGATCCATGACCAGATCGAGATCATTTGCACTGCGAGCCATTGGACCGGCAACGGCGATGTCGGTGTCTGTTGTGTATTCCCCGGGATAGGTCCCGGGTGGGGGCGGGATGTGTCCGATCAGCGGCACGATGCCGAAAGTTGATTTGTGGCCGAAAACGCCGCAGAAGTGAGCCGGATTACGGATAGACCCCCCAATGTCGCTGCCCATCTCCAGCCCAGTCAGACCTGCAGCCAGAGCGGCTGCCGCACCGCCCGACGATCCGCCCGGCACCCTGTCCTGGTTCCAGGGATTGTTGGTTTGCCCGTAGACTTTATTGTAGCTCTGTAGATCCATGGCAAAAAGAGGTAGGTTGGTTTTTCCAAAAATAACCGCACCTTCATCCAGCAGCTTCTGAACCACAAAAGCGTTTTTAGTCGGTTGGTAATCCTTCAGATCAGGTGAGCCAGAGGTACAGGGCATGCCCACGACTTCAAATGAGTCCTTTATCGTCATGGGAAGACCGTGCAGAGCACCCCAACTCTCCCCTTTAGCAAGGGCCTTGTCAGCCGCAAGGGCACGCTTTCGAGCATTGTCAAGATCGGTTGCGACAATCGCATTGATTTTCGGGTTGTGGTGCTGCATTCGCTCGATATAAAGTTCAAGGAGCTCAATTGATTGGATTCTGCGGCGCTTAATGGCATTTACCAGATCGGTTGTGGATTGAAAGGCCAAGTCGGTCATGTCAAGTACCCCCTTTGTTAAGCTGTCTCGCAAGCCTGTCCGCCGATTTTCGATAAACTGTCGACTGTCCAGGGCGTGACATCGAACTGGAATCGCAAAAACGCTTTCGGTAAAATTCCAAGCCGCGCCGGTTCTCCTTTTTTTGCATGTCTTTAGCAAAATACCTATTCTGTCAGAAATTGCAAACCATTTCTC
>JBAVYC010000868.1:0-8255 GCA_049698595.1 Desulfobacterales bacterium
GCGATAGACGGTAACGGTTGAGCAGCATGGCCGTCAGCGCAGCCGCCATCACACCGAGCAAGCCGGCGATCAATAAAGGCGGGAAATAAACCCCGCTGATAGTGAATTCGTGAGGGATAAAATACACGGTAACCTCCTTTTTGTCGGTTGAGCCCGTTTGCCCGTTGAGCCGGTTGAGCCCGTGGGCTCGTTGAGCCGGTGAGCACGTTCTCCGGTTTGCCCATTGAGCCCGGGAACCCGCTAAACCGTTTGAGTCCGATGGCCCGTTGGCTCGTCAAACTGTGGGTTTTTGCCCAGTTAACACAGTGGCCCCACGGCTTAAATCGATCTAATCCTTTTTCTAACAGGCAAAACGGGAAACGGGTCAACCGGCTAAACCTATTTATTCTGTCACCTGAAACCTCGTTCTTTCCTGACACCTGACACCCGACACCTGAAACCCTTTTTAAAATCTTTCTTCTCTCCACTGCTTCCAGTCGAACCCTTGGGCAAGCTTGGTATGTGCAACTACCGCCTCCGACAGCCCCCGGTAACTGCCCACCAAGCGGTAGAAGTTCACATAGTCCTGCGGCCCGAGCTCTCCCTGTTCGGCCAGCGTAAACGTTTGATCGATGCGTGTTTCCATCGCTTTCATTTCTAGCGCCAGTCGTTCCTGTAAATCAACATCCGGTTCAGTCGCCGGGTTGTCAGACCAGCGTTGGAACAGCGCTTCGATCGCCACGCGCCAGGCTCTGACATCATCGATTAATCCCCGTACGAGCAGCGTCGATTGTGGATTCTCGCGTGCATTCAGCAGATCCTTGATCCGCAAAGCTAACGCCTGCAGGCTGTTCACCAGGGCTTGAACCTGTTCAGGCGTGTTCCCGGGAAATAATCGGTGGTCAATCCGCCCCCCCCAGGCTGCGAGCTTTTGCGGCAACTCCATAAGATCGTTTTGGTACGGCATCATTTTCCAGCGCTCCGATAAACTTTTGTGCGATTCCCGATCCAGGGCCATTCGTGACATCAAAAACTCAGCATGCCGGAAAAAGCGGCGCAGCAGCCGCAAGAATGCCTTTTCGGGTTGCGGCCGGAAGGGGATATAGCTCGTAGCAAGCAGCAGCGAGAATCCCAAAACAATCATCGCCGTACTGCTGGCGAAACTGACAAAGCTGTAGGTTTGCTGGTTGGCGATGCTGGTGAGAATAGCAAAAAAAGCCAAGCCGGAAGCCCTGTTTAGACCCTGTTGCGGTGTTGCGAACAGATACGTGATGCCGAAGGTCACGGCAAAAATCATCAGCCCCAGCTGCAGGTAACCGGAAAGATGCGGCATGACAAAAATATAGACCACTCCCGCAAAACCGCTGCTGAGGATTGCCGGCAAAAACGTCTTCGACACAGGCAGCTGGGGCCACCGGGCAAAGGCCAGCCCTAATGATACTGCAATTACCACAAAGCTTGTATGACCCGGTGGATCGATGTACACCCAGATGAGAAAGGCAAGCCACATACCCGAAAGCACTCTCACGACTGCGCCGATCCGTTCCGGGTCCAGGGCCAACCCGCTGTGGGATCCTTTGACGCGAGAAGGCCTGAAAGATTGCCGGCTGAAACCCTTGATGTCCTCAACGCAGTCGAACAGCGACTGACTGAGCGCCGCGAGGCGATCGAGCTGGGTCTTGGTCACCGCCAGCGCCGCGCGCTCGAAATTGGATTGGGCCGCCACCCCGGTCTTGTCGATGGCCAGTGCGATGGGTTTTATAGCCTGCTCCGGCGCCTTTCCGGCCAGCATGTCCTGGATCTGCTCAAAGCGCAGCTCCAGTTCTGCGCACACAGCCGCCAGATTGGGTAGAAGCTTGTTCAGGTCGAGCTGGGTAATCTCGCTAAAGCTCTCACGCCAGCGCTCGAGGATTTCGCTCAGCGTCTTGGAATCGCCCAGGAAACGCCGCCACTGTCGGCGGGCCGCCCATACTTCGTAGCTGTCCGACTCGGCCCCGTCCAGGGCTTGCGCAAGCCGGTTCAAATGCTGCATCTCCTGCATCCTTTGGGATCGAAAATCCACACCCGGGCTCTTGCCGATCATGAGATCCCGGTAGATTTCAAACAGACCGCGCTGGACCGCGAATAGCTTGCGACTAGCCTCGTTAAGTTCACTGCCGGTGGTGCGTGGCCACAGGAAAACAGAAACCAGGGTATAGACCATTATGCCCATGCCGGTCTGCTGGATGCGTACCATCGCGGTTTGGAAGGCATTCTGGGAATTGACGCCCCCGTCGAAACAGATGATTGCCGCTACGAAGGCCATGACCTGATAAAAATACTGGTTCTTCTTGCCCGTCATCAGGTAAGTGCAGAAACCGATGTACACAGATAAGAAGATCAAAAACCACCAGCGCTGCTGGGGAAACAGGGCAATCAAGGTCAGGGCCGCCACGCCGCCCACCAGGGTACCGAACATCCGCAGGGCTCCTTTGTGCAGCGACTGACCGGCCGTCGGCAAGCTGATGAAGGCCACCGCAAAGGCGGCCCAGTAAGGCCTGTCCCAGTCCATCTGCAGGGCGATGCCGTATGCCATGGCCATGGCCAGACCGGTCTTGACAGCTTCTTTCATGCGGGTCGATAGGGTTACCATAATATGCTTTAATATCTTATGAACAAAAATTCTTCAAATTACAAACTCCAGACACCAAAAAAAAATGTTTTCCGGTGTCTGGAGTCAGGAATCAACACAACGCTCACTGTGAAGGCAACGGTGCCGGCCATGCCGAGCCAGTAAATCAGCGATTCCAATTTGAATTTCTCCAATCGTTGCGGCGCTCAATTACTTGAATCAGACTGCAAACACGATTATTGGCCCAAGAAAAGTCAGCAATACATTGGAAATCGCATAGCTAACCGTATAGCCCAACACGGGCGTGTTGCTTTTGGCCAGGTCCATTAAACCGTTCAGACCCGGGGTGCAGGTCAGATTGCCGGTGATGGCACCGCAGATAATAACCGGATTCATTTTGAGTACGAAGCGGCCGTAAAACACCATCACCAGGCAGGGAACCAGAGCCACACAAATGCCGATGATGGGCAGCGTCACCCCGTATTGTTTGATCTGGGCGATGGCCTGAGGTCCGGTGGCCAGACCGACCGAGGCGATCGCCACCGACAGAAACAGCGCCGCCATCGGTATCTTTTGGAAAAAGGTGTGCAGAAGTGCCATCTCCATCCCCCAATGTGATTCAATTTCAAAATATAGATAGCACATTCGGCTTTCTATGTTCCAGAAATCTTTTAGGTTTCAGGTGTCAGGCCTTCGGTGGCCATTTTCGAGCCCTGCTCTACGATGCAGCAGCGAGCTCTTGTTTTCGCTGTTTTCTGATTTTAGTCTTATGTTCCCTGATACCTGAACACTTCTCCATACAGACACCTGAGACCTGAACACTGACACGTGAAACCCTAAATTCTACCACCGAAACGGTTGTACCAGTTCCCTGAGAATACCCATGATCAACCCCGTCTCGTCTGCAGTGCCGGCCGTTTCCAGACTTACCGCCTGCCGTCAGAGCGATTAAAGAAAGGAAAATGGTTTTGAAATGCCAGACAATACGTAAAAATTCATAGCTGAATCGGATGAAGACCGGTGTGTGGATATGCATGGTCATTCTATAAAATTCGTTAGAATAGTCCAGTTTAATTGTTTCGCCCCGAACATTACCTTAAATAGGTTTTGATGAGAAATAGAAGCTTCATCCCGCAAAGCGGGGGCGTCTTAGGGTGAGTCGTAGTTCTTTACTTCGAACACTCAGCAACGCAGAATCTGAAGTCCTCCGGCTTTCCCACCGGGGCGCCCGCTTCCACACTTACCGGCTGCGAATTGACCCAGGACAGCGCTATCAGAAAGCGTACTTTCTTGGAACCCCCTTTTGCATTTGCAAAAGGGGGGTAGTGGTTTAATGATACGCCTATTCCTGCGCCGCCTTCCAGCGCTGGTAGTATTCGTCCACCAATTCCCGCGTGCGCTTGCCGATCGCGGTATAAGCCGCATCGTCTAAATTCGCCAGCGAAGCGCGCACGGAGCTTTTGGGCGCGTCGAAGCCGCCGCCCGGCATGAGCACGACCTCCTCCTCATCGGCCAGCCGGAAGACGAAATCCAGCGGGTGAATGTTCTGGTCGATCCAATCGGCCAGCTCCTGGTTGTAGGCCGCTGCGGCCACCTGCCGTATGTCGATTTCAGTGTAGTAGTGGGCGGCATTCGGGTCGGCCGGCTGGGGAATGCCTAGTGCCTCGTAAAGGCTGTTGTAGCGCCGCGCGACCAGATCCTGGGCTGCCTTCTTGTAGGCGTCGTCCTTGTCCATCAGACAAAACAGCGAAAGCAGCGACATGAAGACCTGCTGGGGGGTTGAAAGCCCGGCGGTGTGGTTCAACGCCACCGCCCGGCTGTCGGCCACGAAGCGGTCGATCATCTTGAGCTTGTCCGGCTCCAGGGTGATGCTGTTATAACGCTCGGCCAGCTCATCCTTGTCCGTCTGAGGCAGTTCCGCGAGCATCCGGTCCAAAACGTTGCCTTCACACAGGGCGATGACACCCAGGCGCCATCCGGTGGCCCCGAAGTATTTGGACCAGGAATAAACACCGATGGTGTTGTCCGGGATAGCGGCGAAAAGGGAGACGAAGCCCTGGGTGAAGGTACCGTAGACATCGTCGGTCAGGATGATCAGGTCCGGACGTTTGGTTTTGACGATCTCCACGATCCGGTCGATGGTCGCATCCTGGATTTTGACCGACGGCGGGTTGCTGGGGTTGGTGACGAAGAAAGCCTTGACCTTGGGGTCCACCAGTTTGTCGATCTCGCTGTCGGGGATCTGCCAACTCTCATCTTCGCTGGCCGTAACTTCAACTTCCACGAACTGGTAGTCGTTAAGCCGCGGGATTTCCAGGTAGGGCGTGAAAATCGGCGAACCGATCGCGATCGTGTCCCCCACATTAAGAATCTTATTTTCCTTGAGGGTCTGGAAAACATAGGTCATGGCCGCGGTACCGCCCTCGGTGGCAAACAGGTCGAAGGGGCGGTCAAAGGGCCGGCCGGCCCCGAACTCCTGGCGGATGTAAGCCGCGCAGATCGTTTCGCAGTGCTTCAGAATTCGGTCGGGCACCGGGTAATGGTTGCCGATGATGGCATCGCAGAACTGAAGCAACAGGTCGGCGGGCGGGATGCCCAACTGCTTTTCGGCGTAGTCGACACCCTTTTTCAAAAAATCGATGCCGGCCGTCCCGGCATGCTCCTGTATGAATTGATCAAAACGGGCTTTTAGGCCCTCGGCCTGGGTGTAGCCCCCGAAATGCTCCATGCCGGTGAAGGAGCGCTCGGCTTCACTTAAAGCAAACAGGCCCAGCTGGAAAAACCCGTGGCGCGGCGTGGTGGTGACCCAGTTGGGATTGCCCCGACCGGCATCCAGCATCATCCGCTCGTGGTGGCTTTGGGCCAGTTCGATCAATTTGTCTTTGACCTCAAACGGGCTCAATTGGTCGTATTTTCTAAGGTCCTCGGTTTCCATTTTGTTTTCTCCTTGTAGTTAAATTTCATCTTTTGGGAAGACTCGGGCGCAGGGTTCGGGTGTCGGTGTTTTCGCTTTTCTGTTTCGGCTGGGCTGAACCCTGTTACTCTAGGTCCAACGCTATCGCTATCATACCTGCCTGAATCAATAAATCAACACGATGATCATACCGATAAGGGTCAGCAGGGTGTTGCTGACGGCATAAGGCACCGTGTAGCCCAGCATGGGGATGCTGCTCTTGGCCACGTCGCCCACCATGGCCACCGAGGCCGTGCTGGTGCGGGCCCCGCCGCAGACGCCCAGGCAGATGGCCGGGTGGAATTTGAAGATGTATTTGCCGATAAACGGCGCCAACAGCATGGGTATCGAGGTGGCTACTATGCCCCAGAGAAACAGGCCCACGCCGGCCGTCTTGAGACCGGCCACGAAACCCGGCCCGGCCGAGATCCCGACAATGGCAATGAAAACGTTCAGCCCCACGGAGTTCATGAACCACTGGGTCGGCGCCGGCAGACGGCCGAAGGTGGGGTGCACCGAACGCAGCCAGCCAAGGACCAGGCCGCCGATGAGCACGCCGCCCGAAACCGAGAGGGTAACGGGCACGCCGCCGATTTTCACGGTAATCGCCCCGATCAGGCCGGCAACGAGAATGAAGAGGCCCACCCAGACCATATCCGTCATGTTCGATGGGCGGTCGGCATAGCCGATGGCCTTTTCGATTCGCGCAATGTGCGTTTTGGTTCCGGAGAGCTTGAGGATATCGCCGCGGTGAACCGTGGTCTGGGCCAGGACGGGGATGTCGACACTTGTGGAACCGCGGGTGATCTTTTGCAGGTAAACGCCCCGGGCAAAGTCCTCTTTGGCAAGGTCCACCAGCGTCTTGCCGTTGACGTCTTTGTGGGTTACGACCAGGTCCACGGACTCGACCGGTATGTCGAGCAGTTCTTTGTCCGCAACTTCCTTGGCGTGCTGCTCGAGGGCCACCAGGGCTTCGGTGGGACCCGATACGGCCACCACGTCGCCGGCCTTGAGGGTGGTGCCGGCATCGAAGTCGATGATCTTGCCGTCGCTGCGGATGCGCTCGATAAACAGGCGCTCGTCCGGATGCAAGGCCTCGATTTCTCTGACGGTTTTGCCGGCCGCCTGGCCGTCGGCCGCGATCTCGAAGGCACGCAGTTGAAGCTGGTGCCAGGCGCTGCCCATGCCGGTCGCCGGCTGGCCCTTGGAGAGTTTGGCCTCATAATCCTTGCAAGCCTCTTCGAGATTGGCTCCAATCAGTTTGGGCCCGAGCATGGAGAGGATGACACCGGTGCCGATGGTGCCCCATAAATAGCAGATGGCGTAAGCGACGGGGATCTGGTTGAGCATTTCCTTGGCATTGCTGATACCGGAATTGTTGATGGCATCGGTGGCCAGTCCGATGGAGGCTGAAATGGTCTGGGCACCGGCCCATAGACCGGCGGCAAGCCCCACGTCGAAACCGGCAATTTTGGCCGCAATATAGGTGACGACCAGGCAGAGCGCGCAAATGACCACGGCAAAGATCGCCTGGGGGGCACCGTCGTGGGCGACCCCCCGCACGAACTGTGGCCCCACGCTGTAGCCCACGGCAAAAAGAAACATGGTGAAGAACACCGACTTGACCTGGGCCGAGATTGCGATGTCCAGCTGTCCGATGAGCACCCCCACCAGTAGCGTGCCCGTCACCGCACCCAGGCTGAAGTTGCCGATTTTAATGCTTCCGATATAGTAGCCCAGGGCCAGCGTTAAAAAAATCACCAGCGCGGCGTTGGCCCGCAGGACATTGACGATCCAAAATCTGCTGGGCGGCGGCCCCGACGGTGCCTTGGCCGCTTCCTTTTTGGCGTCTTTAGCGTCTGTTTTATCAGCGTCCTTCTGTGCCGTACCCGCCGCATGGGCGTCATTGGCCGCTAGCAGGATCCTGCCTCCGTCGTCTGACTGGAGCGTTCGGCCCTGCGCGGCACCGGCAGCCTGAGCGCTGCCCAAGGCAAGCACGACCGCAATCGCGACCAGGGCCAAAAGACCGGCGCCGGTCAGCCAGCGTGCTTTTCCAAGCAGGCCCCTGTGCTTTTTGAATATTGATTTATCCATAATATGTCTTCCTCCCTTTTAGTGAGGCCGGCCTGAAAGGGTTCCCCCCCGCAGGCCGCACCCTCCCGTATCAATTACCGGTTGCCCCGGCCATTAGCTGTGCATGAAGCTGCCGGACTCTTCTTCGGTGCCTTTGTGGGTCACCGGGTTTTTCTCGAAGTAGGCCATGCAGCTCTTGAGGTCTGTGACCAGCAGATCGGCCAGGTCACGGCTGACCCCGTGGCGCACCAGGATGCGCATGATCACCAGGTCCTGCCGGTTGGCCGGCATCGCGTAGGCCGCGATCTGCCAACCGCGCATGCGGATGCGGTCGGAAAGATCGAAGAGGTTGAAACCGGGATCCACACCCTCTTTCAGCGACCAGCTCATGGCCGGAATGCCGCCGCGGCCGTTGTAGATGATCTCAAACGGACCCAGCTTGTCGATCTCATCGGCCAGATACTGGGCCGTGTCGTAGCAGGCCTGCTGGATCTTGCGGTAGCCTTCCTTGCCCAGGCGCAAGAAGTTGTAATACTGGGCCACGATCTGTCCGCCGGGTCGCGAGAAGTTCAGCGCGAAAGTGGGCATGTTGCCGCCCAGGTAGTTGACCCAGAAAATCAGGTCATCGGGCAGGTCCTC
>JBAVYC010000869.1:0-6973 GCA_049698595.1 Desulfobacterales bacterium
GATCACACCAATATCAGACGGCTATCGACTTGCAAAATGAAAATGGTCAGCGGATTACTTGCTTTCCTGAATTTTTTCCGTCAGCACCGGAACAAAGTCAAGCAAGTCCCCCACAATTCCCACATCAGCCACCTGAAAAATCGGCGCTTTTGAGTTTTTGTTGACGGCCACGATATATGGATTGCCCTTGAGACCGCCCAGATGCTGGAAGGATCCGCTGATCCCCAGAGCCAGGTAAACTTTGGGTTTGACGGTCTGACCGGAGGTCCCGACCTGACGCGATTTCTCAAGCCATTTGGCATCCACAATCGGCCGGGAGCAGGATACCACGGCACCCATAGCTTCCGCCAGTTCTTGGGCGACTTCAATGTTATCCTCATCTTCGATTCCGCGACCGACGGATACCAGAACGTCCTCTTTGGTGATATCCACATCACCGACTTCGGCCGCCACAACGTCAATAAAACGCCTGCCGGTGGTAAGGTCTGCGACTTCTGATGATTTATCGATTACCTGGCCGCCGGCACTCCCGGATTCATCCGGCTGAAAGACACCCGGACGAACACTAAGGACGGCCCCATTGGCGATATCGCAGGTCACATGGGTGCTGACCTGTCCGCTGAATTCCTGACGGATAACTTTAAGGGTATTGCCCTCCAATCCTTCAAAATCGACAATATCGGCTGCAAAAACGGAGTTTAGTTTAATCGAAAGGCCCGGACAAAGGTCCATTCCGAATGTATCATGGGGCGCAAGCAGGATGGCATCCTGGGGTAAAACGTCAACCAACAGTTTACGAATAGCTTCGGCATTGGGATACGCCAGAGCTTCATGCTCAAATTTCCATACTTCTTTATAGGCTTGGGCCACTTCGCCGCAAACCGCATCAAGATCAGTCCCCGACCCGGTGACAATTGCCGTGGTTGAGGCATCCGGAGCAATTTTTCCGGCCGCAGTGGCCAGCTCGAGTGCGGAATCATCGGCCTTGCCTGTCTTGTGAGTGATATATGCAAAAATCTGTCCGGCCATTATTTTATTCCTCCTTTGGCTTTTAAGAGTTCAATCAATTTTTCGGACATCTCTTCCATCGTGCCTTCAAGAATTTCGGCACCTTCACCGAGTTCGGGAACGAAGTAATCCACGCGTTTCACCCGGGCACCGGCTGCTCCAACCGTATCAGCGGCAATGCCGAGGTCGGAGGTTCCCCAGACAGGAATTTCCGCCGAAGCTACCTTGCGGATACCGCGAATCCCGACATAGCGAGGCTCGTTGATACCGGTCTGAATTGAAAGCACACAAGGCAGATCAATCTCATTCATTTCCTGATTGCCACCCTCGATTTCACGTCCGACTTTCAGTTTTTTGTCATCCAGGATTTCAATCTTGTTGACAATCGAAGCATAGGGCAGATCCAGCAGGGCGGCCAGCATACCGCCAACCTGCCCGGCGCCGTCATCAGCCAGCGCTCCCGTAAAAATCAGGTCATAGTTGCCCTTGTCCACCGCTGCTTTCAACAGGGTTGCAACGCCTTTGCCGTCTGAACCCTCAAAGGCATCATCCGTCAGCAGGATCCCGTCATTGGCGCCCATGGCCATTTCCCTTCTGACGACCTCTTCGGCATCCTCATCGCCGACGGACACAATCGTCACTGATCCGCCCACCTTGTCGACAATTTGAATCGCTTCTTCAACCGCATAGTTGTCCCATTCGTTCACCGAGTAAACGAGATCGTCCCGTTCAATATCGCTTCCATCGGCGGCGGCTTCGATCTCATTTTCAGCGGTATCGGGAACTCTTTTTACACATACAAGTATTTCCATTTAAACCTCCTGTTTCTGTTGATACGCAAACCTATAAATCCATATTCCAGACCTCGTTGAACAGTTTACTGGTTGAATGGTTGATTAGGTAAATTATAGTCATAATTTTAGAAAGTTACGATTGTTAAAACATGATGTGTCCAATTATTTTGCAAATATGGGATAGATCCATATTTACAACCACTTAACTAATCAACCAATCAACGATATCTTTATTCTATGTTTTAGGACAAAAGATAAATCCGAAATTCGAATTTATAAAGTCACTCGTCATTTTATCATGTGCTGCTCAATTAATTCACAAAGATCGATAGCTTCCATTTTTCCTTCCAGCCCGGCGACTTTAATCGCATCCTCGATGTTCACCAGGCAGAAGGGACAGGCCGTCACAATGACATCGGCCCCGGCCTTTTGGGCCATCTCGACTCTGAGTACACCCATGCGCTGGTCCTCTTCCGGCTCGTAAAACAGCATCAGACCGCCGCCGCCACAACAAAACGAGCGATCCCGGCAGTTGCCCTCCATCTCGACCCGCTTTAAGCCCGGCACGGCATCGATGGCCTCCCGGGGATCGTCATAAAGACTGTTGTGTCGACCCAGATAGCAGGGGTCATGATATACATATGTTTTGTCGCTGTCTGCCACGGGTTTTAGGCGAATTTTGCCGGATTTCACATTTTGGACGATGGTTTGACTGATATGTTCCACCGGCGGAATATCCCGATAATCTTTTTTCAAAGCATTATATGCATGCGGATCGGCGGTAATGATTTTTGTGGCGCCGCAGTTGAGGATCGCATCCGTATTTCGATCCTTTAGATCCTGAAAAAGCATTTCTTCACCGAACCTTCTGACTTCGTGACCACTGTCCCTTTCAGCCTTGCCCAGAACGCCGAAATCAATGCCGGCACCGCTCATTATTTTGGCTGTGGAACGTGCGATCCCCTGCATGCGGTCATCAAAGCAGGATATGCTGTCCGTGAAATACAGGGTTTCGGCAGTTTTACCTTTTTCAAGGATTTTAACAGGACAGTCATCAGCAATTTCTTTGGTCCAATCGGCACGCTTTTTTTCCATTTTACCCCAGGGATTGCCACGCTTTTCAAGGGCGCTCAGCGGTTTCTGAAGGGACTGAGGCACCATACCGTCGTCCACCATACCGCGCCTGAGATCGACCATCTTGTCGATGTATTCGATGCCCAGCGGACACTCTTGCTCGCAGGCGCCGCAGGTGGTGCAGGACCAGATCTCATCCTCGCTGTAGATATCGCCGATCAAGGGTTTCGGCTCCCCACCGTTGCCGCCGATCAACGGATAGTGTTTGAAAGTGTAATCACGCCCCTTGATCGAAATAAACCGCGGGGAGAGCGGCCGGCCGACAGCATTGGCAGGGCAGCGGTCGGAGCAGCGCCCGCAGTCGGCACAGGTGTAAAAATCGAGCATGTGTTTCCAGGTAAAATCTTCAAATACCTTCACGCCAAACGATTCCAGATCGTCCAGTTTGTCGTCGTCCACGCCGTAACGTACGGGTTTCACATTGCCCCTATCCAGTCGCATGAAAAACACGTTGAAGATGGAGGAAATTACGTGGAAATGCTTGCCCATGGGTAAAAAACACAGGAAAAAGAAAAAGGTGATTTCATGGATAAAATAGGTAAATGAATGCACACCCTGGAGCGTCGCTAGTGATGTATCGATTAACAAATGTTTGAAATACCACATCAGGGTCAATGGGGCGACGATTTCAGTATGAGATCCCTTTTGAATCTGGGCCACCACGAGAGAGGCTTCGAAAAGGCTTTCACTTATCACCAGGGTTGCAATAAGTCCCAGTACCAACAGTGCTTCCCAGGTATGGTCGCGCCCGTACTGAGGCGGCACCGCGTATCTGGCCGGTTTAAAAAGTACACGCCGAACAGCGGCGATGGCCACTGCAATCAGAACCCAGGTAGCGGCGTAATCCTTCAATACGTTGTAAAAAGTACCCAGGCTTCCGCTGAAACCCGGCAACTCAAAACCTTCCACAAAGCCCACGAATACAAGCTGGGTAGAGCGCGCCCCGAGAATAAGAAAACCGGCAAAAAGGAAAATATGCACCACACCCGCCAGCAGGTAGCGGGGATGCCGCCATTGGGCCAGCCAGATTCTAAGTACCGACAGGATCCTCTCTGCAAATCTGTTAAAACGCTCATCCGGCGCAGCCTTGAGCAGCGGCTCAATCCGTTTATAGATGATATAGGCAAAGGCCCCGATGCCGACCAGGGGAATCAGGATATAGATTATGTTCAAGGGAATACCAAGAAATGAGGCCGAAGCCGGTGAAATCAATGCGGGTTGCATGTTATTCGTTCTCTCTCCTTAAAATCAGCGACCACCAGCAGAGCTGGGGGTATGAGGATGGCCCCTGGAAGGGGCCGGGGCCATCTCTGCTGGTGGCCGCTGATTTTTTAATTTCAATTTGTTATAATGAACAAAAAATGAAGACACGATCCCCTTGATACGAGCTGTACGGGTTGTTTCAACCCGGAACGCTCAACCTTGAACCGCTTACTTAACGAAGGTCAATCACAAGGGGACTTGCATATCACGAATGCGCTGTTCAGACAAGTCTGACTTTAAATTATTGATTTAAAGACATTCATCCAATAACCAGTCCCTAGTACCCAATACCCAGTACCCAATACCCAGTACCCGATACCCAGTACCCAGCCTATTTCCCCCCGAACGAATCTTCGGCGATATCCACCACGGCACTGTTGGTTGTGAGGATCGCCTCCATTTTGCCGAGAGTGACCGGCAGTAGACAATGGACAAAAAATTCGGCACTTTTCAGCTGGCCTTCATAAAAAACGGCATCTTTTTTCTTGGCGCCGTTTTCAAGCTTTTCGGCCGCGATGGTCGCACGCCACAGCAGCAACCAGGACATGACCACATCGCCGCATACCTCCATAAACGGGTAAGCATGGCCAAAGGCGGTCATTAACTCCGGTGACATGGCCTTTTTTCCCAGATGCAAAGCGACCTCACCCAGTTTATTCAGGGCTGTCTCCACTTTGCCGGCAAATGCCTCAACCTTTGCATGGGTCCGGGCAGCGGCAATGGTATTTTGGATCTCACCCATCAGATCCATGATCGGTTTGCCTTTATTCAATCCGAGCTTTCTTCCCAAAAGATCCATGGCCTGAATACCGTTGGTTCCTTCATAAATGGGGGTAATCCGGCAGTCCCTCAGAAGCTGTTCCATGGGATATTCTTTGATATAGCCGTATCCGCCGTAAACCTGGACCCCGAGATTGCAGACATCAAAAGCCTTGTCGGAGACATAGCCTTTGGCGAGCGGGATCAACAAATCGATAAGGCCTTTGTATTTGGCCTTTTCTTCCTCGTTCTCGGCGACATCGACCCGGTCGTCGCACATCCCGACATAATACAGGAGGCTGCGCATCCCCTCGACGTATACCTTCATGGTCAGTAACATGCGTCGCACATCCGGATGCTGGATAATCGGAACCGATGGCGCGCTTTTGTCCATCATGTTCAACAGATGCCTGCCCTGGACCCGCTGGCGGGCATAATTGACGGCATACATGTAGGCTGCACTGGCGCAGGCAAACGCTTGCATTCCCACCAGCAAACGGGCCTCGTTCATCATCAGAAACATGTTGCGCATCCCCTTATTCTCTTCGCCCAGCAGCAGACCCCGACACTTCCCCTTGCTGCCCAGCGCAATAGAGCAAGTCGCGTTCCCGTGGATGCCCATTTTCTCCTCCACACCCGTGCAGACAGCATCATTGGGCTCACCCAGGCTGCCGTCCTCATTGACCCAGATCTTGGGGACAATAAAAAGAGAAATACCGGCGGTACCTTCGGGCGCACCATCGATGCGCGCCAAGACCGGATGAATGATATTCTCGGCCAGATCATGCTCACCGGATGAAATAAAAATCTTGTTGCCGGTGATCGTATAGGTGCCGTCCTCATTTTTGACGGCCGACGTCGTCAAGGCGCCCACATCGGATCCGGCTTCCGGTTCGGTCAAGAGCATGGTGCCGGCCCACTCACCGGTATACATTTTCTTTAGAAAAAGCTCTTTTTGCTGCTCGGTTCCGAAGGTTTCCACCAGTTTGCCGGCCCCGTGGGTCAATCCGGCATACATCATAAAGGCGAAATTAGCCCCGTTCATGTAATCACTGGCGGCCAGGGCGACGGCCCGGGGCATGCCCTGCCCTCCCCATTTCGGATCCTCGATCATGGCCAGCCACTCACCTTCTTTGAACAAATCCCAGGCTTTGTGAAAAGACTCCGGAACCGTCACCTTGCCGGCGTCGAAGTGGGCGCCTTCCCGATCGCTGTCAATTTGGGTCGGCAAAATCTCCTTGATGGCCAGGTTGCGGGCTTCGGCGATAATGAGATCGACAGTTTTTTTGTTGAAGTCGGCAAACAATTCATGCTTGCTCAATTCGGCTACATGCAATAACTCGTGGAGAACAAAGTCAACATCCCTTCGATCGGCAATTTGTTGTACCATTTTTTATCTCTCCTTATTTTTTTTAATCTTGTGCTGAATTTCAGCCATTAATTACATAGATTCATAAATACAGTAACGTAAAATCAGAGGACTGGATTCTATAAAAAAAATTAAAGATCGAATCCATTCAATACCCAGTGTCCTTGTACGGAAAAAATATTACCGCTAATATGTAACCCTAATTATGAAACGGAGGTCCCGATCCCCCTCACAAAAAGCTCCACCAGTGGATCAGCCATGGACACCAGGTCATAGTCGTGTTCCGAATGCAGCCAGGTATTGATCACTTCATCGACAGCGCCGAGAATAAAGCGTTTTACCAGGCCAACATAGAGATCCTTGCGGATGCTGCCCTCTTGCTGCCCCACTTCAACAATCTCTGAAACGAGGTCCTGGTACATTTTAGACATCTCCCTGATCTGGTCTTCGGCCAGGCGGTCGATCTGATGGGTTCCCACCTGGTACAAAATGGCCATGTCCCGGTCCTGTTGAAACTCGCTGAGATGCCGTCTAATAAGATTGCGCAGTTTATCCAGACTGCTTTCCGCATTGTCGACTTCAGTTCGAAAGCGTTCAAAGACCTGTTTTGTTTTGTAGTGAAAAAAATGGACCAGAATGTCGTCTT
>JBAVYC010000870.1:0-2641 GCA_049698595.1 Desulfobacterales bacterium
GGCGACGTTCTGTTCCCAGGGATCCAGCGTGACCGTTAGCAATCAAGATTAATTACCATCTGATATTTTATGAAAATAAACAGGGAGATAACTTAATGAAATTAGCTGAGCTTTTTAATAAGGGTGAATTTGTCATTACCGGTGAGGTCGGGCCGGTAAAAGGGACGGTGCCCAGGGACAAGAAGATCGATCCCGTATGTGTCAAGGAGGCCGAGGTGCTCAAAGGCTGGGTCCATGGGGTCAACGTCACGGATAACCAGAGTGCCGTGATGAAACTCGGATCGTTGGCGGCCTGCGTGAAGCTGAAAGAAAACGGCCACGAACCGATTTATCAGCTTACCTGCCGGGACCGCAATCGCATCGCCCTGCAGTCTGATATCCTGACTGCCTATTCGCTGGGAATCGACAATATGCTGCTGCTGACCGGTGACCACACAAGTCTGGGGGACCACAAAGATGCCAGGAATGTGTTCGACCTCGATTCGGTGCAATTAATCAAAATCGCTGCGGGGCTTAAAAAAGGCCATGACATGATCGGCAATGAGATTCTAAATCCGCCCGATATGACCATCGGTGCGGTGGTCAACCCCAATTTTGAACCCCTGGATTTGCAACTGATGAAGATGGAAAAAAAAATTGAGGCCGGCGCCGAGTTCTTTCAAACCCAGGCTGTGTATGATGTCAAGGTCTTCGAAAGATTCATTAAAAAAGCCGAAAAATTAGGGCGGCCTATCCAGGCAGGGGTTGTTTTTCTCAAATCTCCCGGGATGGGCAAATATATGAATGCCAATGTTTCCGGGATCAAAGTTCCCCAGGACTGGATTGATGAGATCGGTTCGGTTGAAGCCCGGGACCGGAAGAAAAAATCAGCCGAAATGATGGCCAGATTCACCCGTGAGATCAAACCGATGTGCCAGGGCATCCATTTTATGCCTTTAGGATGGTCCGATGCGGTTGTCGAGGTAATTGCCGCCATCAATGGCGCTGATATGAAATTTGCCCATGTCGTGAATGCCTAGATCCGGTGAGATGCTTTATAGGGGGCGGCCGTTTGATCAGGAACGACGCCCCTTTGTAAACCGGAGATTGGACTAATTATGCGTTCTCTTTTTTTGACGCCACTATCTCCTTGCTGTCCCCGAGTTTTTCGAGGAGCGCAAATGTACCCAGGTTCGGATATAACTGGCCTTGAAGTGCCATCGAAATCCAGCCTTTCTCTTCAGACACCACAATAATCAGGGCATCACTAACCTGGCTGAGACCGAGGGCTGCCCGGTGCCGGATTCCAAGACCGAGGGCTTCCAGTTCTGCCGTATGGGTCGCTAAGGGAAGTATGACATTTACTTTGCGGATTTTTGAATCCCTGATAATCATGGCCCCGTCATGAAGCGGGCTTCCTGGATAAAAGATATTTTCTAATATTGGCGCACTGACAGCGGCATCAATAATAACTCCCCCTCGAAGATGATCATCCAGATTGTCTTCATGCTCTATTGCAATGATTGCACCGTGACGTTTTTCGCTCAGTTTGGAGAGTGCAAGGACGACCTCTCCTGGAACTTTTATATTCGGAGAGATACAACATTTTAGATGGTTCTGTAAGAGGTCCTGTTCCAATTGACTGAGCCCCACCCGTATCTCGTACATTTTTTGTAAAAGGTCGCTCAGACGAGGACACTGCTTCAGGCACGGGATATCATCGTGGAGCTGAGTCACCCTGGATCTTAGTTCTTCCAGTTGTTCCCTAATAGCCGCTTCTTCACTCATAAGGCATTCATCCTTTAGCCCGTTCACTGTTATACTCTCGTCCTTTAAACGTCTTCTTTACTGCCACCTATCACGCTAAAAAGCCCTTCAACGAAGCAAACGGTCGTGACCATCAAAACGAAAGCAAACTGGATAGGAACTGGAATGTTGGAATGCTGGAATAGGGGAATAATGGGTTCTGGGATAATGCAATGCTGGATTAATGGCCCCGCGACCGACGGAATTGACGATAAAATTAAAATGGCTAATATCATTTTGAAAACCAATATTCCATCGTTCCACAATTCCATTATTCCATTTCCGGGGCAAATTCGGAAGCCCAAAAAATTTCTATGTTCTCAGTAGGTTGTAGAAACTCCGAGACATTTAACTATCTCCCGATGAGTATCTGGGCCTGCTCCACCAAAAGCGATTTTAAACGGTCCAGCGTCACCGGATACCCCTGTATGGGAATCCCCATCCAGTCGGAGTATTCTAAAAATGCTTCCGGTTGCTCAGCCATATACTGATCCACATAGCCAATGCCGTCCAATACAATTGCGCCGCCCGTATGCCGGGGAAAATTTTCATTGGCCAGGCCTTTATCCCATCCCTTGAAGACATTGTGGCGAAATTTGATCCAGCCCGGTGTCATCCACCAGACCTTTTCGTCCCCGGCTATTTCCTTTGCGATTACTTCGCGGTCAGCTTGGCCGGCGATCATGTCCATGCAGTGAGTCGCCTGGATCCTTGCAACACCGGGCCCCTGTTCTTCAATGATTTTTTGCATGGTGCGGGTGGGTTCATCGGCATTGACATAACAGAACTTGCCGCCATACACAACCAGCACCTTATTAACATTCTCTTTGGCCTTGTTGATTCGCTGAATCAATTG
>JBAVYC010000871.1:0-2235 GCA_049698595.1 Desulfobacterales bacterium
GAGTATCCGGCAACAGGTAAGCGGCAACCGGTATATACAACTCAAAATCAGCGATCCGAAGCCTGAAGTCAGCATAATTACTCGGATTCTGTCAGAAAGAATCCACGGCTACCCCCGATGAAATGATGCTAAATCAGCTTTCAAGGTTGACAAGGCTGGAAAAGTAATTAAAAACTGCATAGAGATTTAGATCTATCTATAAAGAGCCTACGCATAAACTTAAAATTGATCAGAAAAAATTACAAAATTGTAAGTCCAACATTTTAAATTTGGTTAATGTTCTTTGAAAAATTGGTTAAAGCAGCAAGCTGCTTTACTTCAGGTTAAATAACCAGAGAAATTGTGGATTGCGGACGTACTTCTGCTGTTAAGATTTTTATCTGTCGCAGACTCCTTTTCAGTTCCTGAGAAGAATGTGAAAAGCAATCATTGTTTTATCAAGGTAAGCTTGAAACGATGCGTTGCTACGTTTTTTTAATCTGTCATCGCCCAGGTCGCATTTGAGGCGTTTTATCATTCGTTCCACCGATGGGCGCCGTGTCATGATAGCTTTAAATCGTTTGGCCATCGGGGGATCTTGTGAGTCGATATGAGCGAGCATATCAAATGATACTTGCACAATACGTCCATTTAGAGCAAAGGGGCAACACATTGATTTTTGTTCGCAGTTATCGCAAACACTTGTCCCATTTGCATCCAAAGGCGCTTGGTAAATAAACTTCTCCGTTTTGTATCGTGCCCCTTGGTAATCCATCTCAAAGTCGGCATTGCATACCAGGTTGCCATAGGCGGTAAGTTTTTTCATTCCTTTTGGCAAATTTTCCGTCACGGTTTTTTTTCTGCGAGGATTGAGCGATGCCTTCAGCGCGATACCTAATTGGTCTTGGAACTTATCCTTGAGTGGTTGACTATCACAGGCACTGTCATAGAGCACTGTATCAATCCATGATTTTATTTCAGGATATTGTGCAAACAGACGAACAACATGCGGAAAAAATGTTTCTCCATCATGGGTGGCGGCATCGGCTACGGCAATAGCGTCAAGAGGAATGCCTTGCATCGGAAGGCCAAGAATCGATGCTTTATGGCCCCAAATGTATTTGTTGAAAGCTTTCACAATCGTGCCGGCACCATCATCAGCAAGTTCCCATGGGTGCTCGCAATTGTCCCTGTCTTCACAACGGCAATTTTTGGTGGTTTTCGATTGCGACTTTCGCTGTTCTTTACCTTTTTCATCAATGTAAGTGACAGTCTCAAAACCTGAGTAAGCATGAAAATGCGTGGTATCGCCAACAAGCTCCTTTTCTTCTTTAATGATGCCTTGTTTTAAATTTTCAATGACTTCTTGGATCTTTAAGCGATCCCACAGGCCATAGTCGGTCATGATCTGATCAAATTGCTCAAGCTTTCGACTCTTGGGAACGTATTTAAACCAATACTGATCATTGTCTGCTTTGGGGATAAACCCGCAGACCCGAGCAAAGGAAAGATTAGAAGTCAGTAGCAAATGAACTTTTTCGGGAATGGCTTCCAAACCCATCAGCGAAGCGCCAATAAAGCTTTTGAACAGAGCAAAAAAGCATTTAGGTTTTTTACCACCGAGCCGATCCGGCGTCTTACCGGGTGCAATCATCGATGGGGAGACGGTTGGAAGTATGTCGTTTATGAATTCTTCTTCTGACAACACCGGGGCGGTTTCATCCATGGTAGCCCGCTTGAATAGCAGGCGCTGAGTGGCTGTTTCTTTCTGCTCTTCAGATAAGTCGTCGCTTTTTTGGCTAAGGGTTTTTGATTTATTGAAATGGTACAAAGCATTGTAATAATCAGCGCCTATCGATCGATATAGTTCCCATGGCAAATTTTTCAAAATATTATACCATTCAGCTTCAGGCGAGTTTGCGAGCAGTTCATCGTCTTCATGGACAACTTGAATCAAAGGTATCTGTTGATGAGCAGCGACGGAGTTTAAATTGAGCATGATTTTTAAATTCCTATTTTTAATCGACTATTTTTGTAAATTTTACTACTAAAAGATCTTCTATCCCTTACCAAAGCCCCAGTTTTAGGGAACTGTGCCTTTAAAAGAAGTAAATTTAGTAGTATTTCTAACAAGAAAAGTCAAGTAGTATTTTACCTTATCATAATGATTTAAAAAGAATTTTTTGCGTTTATGCGTCCACTCTATAGAATAAAAAGAGACAAGGCTTTATCATGATTTTTAGAATGCCCCATCCG
>JBAVYC010000872.1:0-3035 GCA_049698595.1 Desulfobacterales bacterium
AGATCACTCATCGTAACTACTCGGCGTTTTTGGAAGAAGTTTTCAACTTTTTTTAGCAGATTTATTTTTGGCATTTTGCACCTGTTATATTTAGGGTTTTATTATCCTAAATGTAACATTAAATCCAAAAGGTCAAGTCCTTTCCAATAGAATTCTGTCTTTTCTAGAAAACCCTGAAAGTAAACATTCGGGCACCCCGTTCTTCGGATACAATTAATTTAAAAAAGTACGGGACACAACCGTTTTTTTTTGTTAAGATGTAAAACATGGATAATGTTCTGCATCTCCAAAATCATTCTGGCACGCAACCAAACGTAAACCGGGGTTCCGCACACCAAGAAAAAATAGTCGTGCTGACCCAGAAAGAGCACGATGATCTGAAGTGGCATGGTAGTTACTGGAAGGTACAACATTCTCGTGCGGTAAAACGGGAATTAGCACTAAAGCATGAACTTCAACAAGCCAAGGCAGAGATTATAAACCTCAAGCAGCGTCTTTTCGGTAAGAAAAGCGAAAAGAATGCTCGTAAGGATGGCGGTCCCAATAAACGATCATCCTCAACTCGCAACAAGGGACAGCAGCCGGGATCCACAGGTCATGGACGGACACCACGCCCAAATCTGGCTGTGATCGAGGAGATAAAGGATGTTGCCTCAGAAGAAAAATATTGTTCGATTTGCGGTTGTGCACGTCCTGAGTTTTTTAAGACAGAGGATTCTGAGATAGTTGAAGTTCAGGTAAGTGCATACATCCGAAAAATTAGACGAAAACAATACAAACCTTGTCAGTGTGAACGAGATAAGTTCCCGGGCGTCATAACAGCACCTCCAGCACCACGTTTGTATCCAAGAAATTCTGTTGGCATTTCGGTGTGGGTAGAAGTGTTGCTGGGCAAGTTTCTTTTTTCCACCCCAACCAATCGTTTATGCACAGACTTGGGTTACCAAGGATTGCCGATTTCGCAAGGGACAATCACTGGCGGATTAAAACGTTTGTCAGAACTTTTCCAGCCATTGTCAGAGGCGCTGCTTGCCAAGCAAATGTCGGAACGATTGTTTCATGGGGATGAGACTCGTTGGATGGTTTTTGAATCAATTGAGGGCAAGACAGGGTATCGTTGGTTTCTTTGGCTCATCAAATCTGCTTCGGTTGTTTATTATCGTGTATCCCCGGGCCGTGGAGCAGATGTACCCAAAGCGCATTTTTCTTCGATGCCGGCAGATGTATCCCAAGTCATTTTTATTTGCGATCGGTATAGTGCTTATAAGAAACTAGCCAAAGATTGCTCATATATTCTTTTGGCTTTTTGTTGGGTGCATGTCCGAAGGGATTTTCTTGAGACAGCCCGTAGCAGGCCAGAGTATGAACCGTGGATGTTTACCTGGATCGATGACATCCGGCAATTATATAAGCTTAATGCCCAACGTCTTGAATATTGGCAGGAATCTATTTGCTTATCCGAGCAATCGGCAGCATTTTTCAGATGCCATGAAAAATTGGCTCAAAAATTATCCGAAATAATGCAACGTTGTAATACTTGTTTACAGGATAAGCAGCTTGCCACCCCGAAAAGAAAATTACTCGAAAGCCTGCAAGATCATTGGCCTGGGCTTACGCTTTTTCTTGAGCATCCACAAGTGGCCATGGATAACAATACGGCAGAACGAGCCATACGAAATCCAGTGACCGGCCGTAAAAACTATTATGGGTCTGGAAGAATTTGGTCTGCTACTTTAGCCGCTGTGATGTTCACAACACTACAGACTATATTGCTATGGGGCATAAACCCCAGGCACTGGTTGTATAGTTTTCTTTCTTCATGTGCGGACAATGGAGGACAAGCGCCTTTGGATTTATCGCCATTTCTTCCATGGGAGATGGATGAAGAGCGGAAACAAAAACTCAGTTGCCCAATGCCGACTGGCTCGCATACCATGGCAATCCCGCCTTCCTTCAGTTTTGATAGCTCATGATACGCTATTGTGGTAGGGATTTTAGCAAGCAGGAGCTTGTCGTTATCCGTCAATTGATATCTGAAAATCCATCCGCCACCCGAGCTGTTCTTTCAAGACTTACTTGCCAAGCTCTTCATTGGTATAAAATTGACGGCGGCTTAAAAGAGATGTCTTGCCGTGTGGCCATGCTGCGTATGCAGGATGACGGCCTGATCAAGCTTCCTGCTGCAAGGCATCGACATTGTCCTGCAAACAATGTGCAGTTTACTTCTGCGACGGACCCTAAGCCAAAAATCAAAAAGCCGGTGGATGCGTTGCCCTGTGTGCAGCTTCAAATTGTTATGGGCAGACAACAATCTCGTCTATGGAACGAGTATATTCATCGATATCATTATCTTGGCTACAAACCCTTGCCTGGAGCTCAGTTGCGATATTTTGTCATCTCCGGAAACGACATAATCGCCCTGCTGGGATTTGGTGCGAGCGCTTGGCAATGTGCGCCACGTGACAAATATATTGGATGGACCCATGATCAACGAAAAAAGAAACTTCAATATATCGTCAATAATGCTCGATTTCTAATATTGCCTTGGGTAAAGTGCAAAAATCTTGCTTCAAAAATATTGAGCCTCGCAAGTCATCGCCTCTCACGTGACTGGCAGGATCATTATGGATACCAACCTGTACTATTGGAGACTTTTGTTGAAAGGGATCGCTTTGCGGGAACCTGTTACAAAGCCGCGAACTGGGTACTGGTTGGCCAAACAAAAGGTAGGGGAAAACTTGGCCCAGCAGGAAAAATCAGTGTCCCAATCAAGGATCTATGGCTCTATCCCCTTGAGCGAAACTTCAGGCATGAACTAACCTCTTGATTTTACATGAGACGGGGTGCCCGAATGTTTACTGACGAAGAGGCCTATCTGCTCAATTTCACAGTGAATAACGCTCCAGCCAGATCGTAAGTTAAGACGCACGCGGCGCTGGGCTTCGTTTAAAATATTGCGATTGATTAGATGTACGCCGAGCAATGCCCCCAGAACACAGAACGTCGCAATTACCACAACAAAATTCAGAAAAATG
>JBAVYC010000873.1:0-3458 GCA_049698595.1 Desulfobacterales bacterium
ATCTTGTTAGGCTCGGTGCTCATAATTCAGTTCCTCCGCTGAAGAAATCCAGGGCATGCGGGATCTCACTGTCTTTTTGAATATCAGATTAAGTAACTAGAGGTCAAACAATAATTGATGAACCGGGCATGTCCGACTTTGGCTATATCAAGCCGCAAAACAGCACTATCAGACCGGATTTGGCCGATCTTAAAGCCTATTACCAAATGGTCAAACGTGGGTGAGATTTAGGCGTTGTGTCAAAGAGGGGCCAGACGAAGTCTTTATTCAAGATTTGCCGCGCGTTTTAATACACTACTCCGGTGCTGCAGATTATTATTCCTTTGGGGGCTGGGTATTGCCGCCGTCATCCGGCTCCCAGGTCTGATCCGACCTATCTCCGGATTTCGGAGATTCGTTTAACTTTCGCGAGGATTTGCTGCTTTTCCGATAAATAACCTCCACCATCGACTTACGATTGATTAAATGCCGCTTTTTTTGCACCATCCATCTCCTTTTGTTGAATTCGCAACCAAAATAAGTCTATAAAAATATCGGCAAAAATTGGAATACCTTTACTGGAAAATACAATTCAATGGAGGAAATGGACTTTTTCTAAAGCAGACTCAATTTTCGGGCCCCCAATACAGCACGCCACCTATCCTTCCTTTGGCCTGGGTTTCAGAGCTAAAATGAGTAAAGAAATAATTAACAGGAAAACGGTATTCATGATCCAGCCCGGTCTGTAAGAGCCGGTTTTATCGAAAATGAATCCGCCCAGAATAGGACCCAGAGCGCCGCCGATCCCCGTAGAAAAAAGGGTGAGCAGGCCATAAGTGACCCCCAGGACCTGCCGTCCGAATCGATTCGAGATTAAATAGGGTGTCACCGGTGCCAGGGACCCGTAACCAAATCCATAAAACATTGCAAACCCGTATAACATGATAACGTTGGTTGTCCGGAAGAGCAGGAACATGCCCACTGCCATCAGCAAGAAGCCGAGTGCCGCCGAATATTTGGCATCTCGGATCCGATCGCAGAGCCACCCGAAAAAAAATTTACCTGCGCTTCCAAAAATGCCGATAACGCCGATGGCCGCGGCCGCCTCTATTTTATCGATCCCGCTATTTATTGCATACGCCACCTGATGAACAAAGGTCATCATCACCGTCATAACGGCAAATATATTACAGGCCACCAGCAGCCAGAACCGTGGGTCTGCCAAAACCGGTTTCAGGGACGGTCTGCCCACGGTGCCGTCGGGTGGATGGGGATTCGATTGCCGGGTGGGCAGCGGCTCACCATCCGGCTGCAGGCCATAGCGTTCAGGATGGTCTTTTCCCATGAATATCTGTGACATGACAATTCCAACAATGCATGTCAACGCGCCGATGCACAGGAACCCGACCCGCCACCCATAACTTTTAACGATATAGCCGGCTAGCGGCGCCATGATCATGGTACCCAACCCGATCCCCATAGCGGCAATGCCGATGGCGATGCCCCTCTTTTTGACAAACCATTTCCCGATCGAGGCTGTACAGGCAACAGCGCCGCTTCCGGCCGAACCGATCCCGACCAGCACGCCATAGGACAGGTAGAGTCCCAGCGGGGAGGTGACGAAGCTTGCCGCAATAAAACCGGCGGTGGTAAAGAGAACACTGACGGTGGTGATCCATTTTGGGGCAACCCGGTCCAGCATCCAGCCCGCAAAAACACCGGCACTGGCATACATCAGCAGATTGATGGAGGCGGCCAGGGAAATAACGGTCATGGGCCAGTTGTATTCAGCGAACATGGGCTTGACAAAAACCCCGAAAGAATAGCGTGCACCGTAAATCAGGGTCAGCATGACAAAGGAGCTGAAAACCACATACCATCCCCAAAAGACAGGACCTTTTTTAAGGATGTTCCTTGTCCGGTAGCAATAAATTCTATTGGCTTTCGACGTCAAGTGCACTTTATCCTATTTTTTGTTAACCGTGCCTTAGCGCGAGCTTTTCAAACATGATCACAAGTCCGGCGCCAAGGGTGTAAATGGATTCAATGGGGAGATTATCTTCGGCTTTTGAATCGAAAAAAATATTGAGATCGGATTCCAGATCATCTTCCGGCTTCCAGTAACAAACCAGCAGCGGCACTTTCGGCAGAGGATGTAAAACAAGTGAAATATCAGATGCGTAATGATTTTCTACTTGCCTTCCATTGAAAAGATGAATCATGTCCTCAAAAAGATCCGTATAGGTATCGGCAACCTTTTTTAAGGGTTTTTCACATCTCTGCCCGAATAGCCGATACCAGGTCTTTCCGCCTTCCAGTTCCCTGAACGGGACCCATTTGCCTGAAACAGGAGTGCCGGCTCCCGACAATATATAGTTGAGTACCGGCACCGCTATCCATGAATGAACATGGATCTCAGTAAATATATTCCCCTGCGTGTCAACGCTGAAGTCCTTGCCGAGGCACTTAATCGTCAATTTTTCATTTGAAAATTGGGCGCCCAGTCGCCGTGCTGCGGATTGCAGATCTATGGTGGCAATTTTTCTTTTCAAATTCTCAATTGATTCGGATTGCATTTGTTCCGGGGGTATCTGATTGACGGTCTTCGCGGCATGCCGTTCAATTATCTCTCTATCAAGTTGTGGGCATTCATCAAGCCGCTTTTGACCCTGGTACACTGCCGCCGCAAAAGCCAGGCACGTCGGCTTGTTACATTTTCTGCAATTTGATTTATCAAGCAGTTTGAAGATTTCCATCGGGTTTTTAAACTGATCCATTCGTCACCCCGCATATTTTAATATTTCCCATTGGTATTGAAGCGTGCCTAAAAAGCAAAGTATGTGTCTTTGGCACAGGATCGGACCCTGTCGCAAAGCCCGTTTTTTCACCACCCGGTTCATCCGGAGGTTTAAAATTTAATTATGTTCGATCATGTATCCAGTGCCTACCTGGCTGACCCGAACGAAGGTCTTGATACGATTGGTCTTCGTTATATATATCGATTTTAGTGCACAAATTAAATTATAGAACCTAAGCTATTTCGAAGCTTAACTCGGAAAACGTGGCCCCTGAACGGCAGTAAGTACGCTGATAAATTATATAGGTTTCAGGTGTCGGGTGTCGGGTGTCAGCCCAGCCACTGGCCTGAAAAGCTGCCAGTCTAATTAATAAAGAGACCCCGGCTTACGAAAATAAAAAAAAGCGAATATCGAATAATAAATGTCGAAGGAATGAATTCTGTCTACTAAAAAAAAGACAGAGCGCAGCGACTCCATCCTTTCGCATTCCACATACCGACTTCCGCATTCGTCAAATGTAGTTTCATATAAGCGCGGCCTCCGGCTAAAAAAACACCCGGTCTGATCATCAAAGAAACTATGCCATTTTGGCGTAGTTTCATATAAGCACCGCCTCTGGCCGCGAGCGTCCAGTCTGATCGAGAAAGAAACTTCTGGGACTCGGTTTTGAAATCGGCCATT
>JBAVYC010000874.1:0-1606 GCA_049698595.1 Desulfobacterales bacterium
AGGAAAATTTTGAAGACAAACATACCCGCTATCGACACAGGGCAATTCTGGTGCTCGATAAAGACGACCAGGTAGTCGGCAAACTCAGCCAACTGGATGTGCTCAGATCCCTGGAACCGAAGTACAATGAACTAAGTCAGGGAGAGGGGATGCATCGCTATGGCTTTACCAAAGAATTCACGAAAACCATATTGGAGGATTATCACCTCTTTGCCGGCCCCCTGGAGGATATCTGCCGCAAGGCCGGTGAGCAAAACGTCAAGACATTTATGAAAACACCCACCGAAGGCGAATATATAGCCGAAGATGCCTCACTGGACGTTGCGATTCACCAGCTTATCATCGGAAACCACCAATCCCTTCTGGTAACCGGCGACGAAAAAATTGTTGGTATACTGCGCCAAACCGACGTGTTTGCAGCAGTATTCCATGTAATGAAGAAATGTTACTAAAAAGGAAGGGGCTACCGAATTACCCGGATGTCCGGATATTTCTTTTCACAGTTTCACAAGATAACGGAGGAATGTGTTGATGAATGCCAATATTGCTGCAGCCAGAAATATCGACTGGAAAAGGATGGGATTCCTTTTCCTGGGCATTGTCCTTTTTGCGGTGGTTTACGGGTCGCCGGCATGGCCGGATGCCGTTGATCCCAACGGCAAGGGCTTTGCCCTGAGCTTCGAAGGCAAAGGCGCCATCGCCGTCTTTCTGTTGGCCGCCGCCTGGTGGGTTTTTGAGGTGGTTCCCATCGGTGTGACCAGCCTGGCCATCGGTGTGTTACAGGTATTGTTTTTGATCCGCCCGGCCAACGAGGCCTTCAAAGACTTCATGGATCCCAATGTGCTGTTTATATTCGGCTCCATTGTGGTGGGCCTGGTCTTTACCAAAACCGGCTTAACCCGCCGCATCGCCTATAAGATGCTGGTCATTGTGGGTGAAAAGACCAGCATGATCTATCTGGGCTGTTTTGTTTTAACCGCCGCTTTGACCCACATCATGGCCCATACCGCCGTGGCCGCAACCATCTATCCGCTGTTGGTGGCCATTTATGCCATGTACGGTGAGGGTGACAAGCAAACCAAATTCGGCAAAGGGCTGTTTATGGGAATGGCCTACGTCGCCGGCGCCGGCTCCATTGTGACCTTGCTGGGAGCGGCCCGCGGCGCCGTGGGTCTCGGTTTTTACAGCGAAGTCACCGGTAAAAGTGTTGGATTTTTTGAACTGACCTACTACATGGCGCCCATCGGGTGGCTGATGACCTTTTTGCTCTGGGGATTTTTCATGGTCGTGCTCAAACCGGAAAAGAAAACCATCCCCGGATTGCGCGAAAGAGCCAAAAGACTCAATGACGAATTGGGCGGGATTACCTCCAAAGAAGTCATCGCCGCGGTTATCGTAGGCGCCGCCATTATCGTACTGGGTGTTTCAGCAGTTTTAAAATCCACCATTCCGGGCTTTGTCCCGCCCCACAAAACCGCCGTGTTACTGGTCTCCACCATTCTTTTCTTCATCACCGGGCTGCTCGACATCAATGATCTCGAAGAAATTCCCTGGAACATCATCCTGCTCTTTGCCGGCGCCATGAGCATCGGCTTTTGCCTGTGGC
>JBAVYC010000875.1:0-4783 GCA_049698595.1 Desulfobacterales bacterium
GGATATAATTAAACGTCTCGGAATTTCTACAAACCGCTGGAAATATGGCGTTTTTTATGGCCATCCAAGTTAGGAAGCCACATGGAATGATGGAATAGTGGAAACGACTATCCGACAATAATTGTCGAATCTACTTTTTTTGAAGATGCTCGCCTATCATCTATCTCATGGTTTTTTCCGCTAAAATACGCCATCAAAACAAGAAAATCATAAGTGTTTTGAATACGGGTTTCTTTAGACCCATCATTCCAAGATTCCAACATTCCATTATTCCAATTGTGAAGGCTACGCCCACTCTTTTAATATATGATTAACCTGCTTACCGTCAGCCAGTTTGCCGAAATGTTTCATGACGGGCCCCATCGCCTGCATTTTATTTTTATATTGAGAAAAATCGATGTTGGCCCTAATCCAGGCGGCAATCTCCTCCCGTGATGCCGTTGCGGGCAGGTAGGATTGCAAAATCTCCAGGTATTCAGAGCTACCTTCGTTTTTAAGTTCCAGAACCGTTTGTTCCGATTTTACGAGTCCTTTAATGATTCCGAGGATGTCATCGTCGCTAATTTCTTCGGGTTTTTTAAGGCGGGTGGATTTTTTACCGCTTTCCAGCGTCAGGGGCACGGTCAATTTGGGAAACTCTGCCATAATCTGGCGCATCGTGTTTCGAACCTCCGGGTCCTTTTGCAGCATGGCCTTTTTCAGGTCCTTTTTTAACTTGGCATACAGGGATATCGACATTTCCTGGTCCCAGCCGTACCCCTCCTTAGCACTATCAGTCATATTGCCCTCCTGTCCGGTTTCAGTTCTGCAGCCGCCTCTTGAATTTTCTGCCAGGCACGCTCTACATGGCGCAATTCAGTGTTCGTCTGGCCGACACAAAGGCGCAGTGTAAATCGTTCGTTCATTTTGGTGTGGGAAAGGTAAAGATCACCACTGGTGTTCAGACGCTCCAAAATCTTTTGGTTGAATTCGTCGCCGTCCCGGTGGCGGAAACACACCAGGTTCAGGGGTGGCGTCATTGCAAGCTCGAAACGATCATCCTTTTTTAGCCAACCGGCAAAAAGTTGCGCAAGTTCGACATGTCGCCGGATATGGTGCTGCAGTCCCTTGACACCATAATGACGGATAACGAACCACAGTTTTAGAGAGCGAAAGCGACGGCCCAGGGGAATGTGCCAATCGCGGTAGTCAATCACTGCCCCTGACTCAGTCGCCTGATTGCGCAGGTATTCCGGTAATATGCTCAAAGTTTGAATCAGGGCGTTACGATCCGCCACATAAAAGCAATCGCAATCAAAATTGGTAAACATCCACTTGTGCGGGTTGAAGCAGTAGCTGTCGGCCTTCTCAAGTCCATTTAAAATCCAGCGAAACTCGGGGCACAGGGCGGCCGTTCCGGCCATGGCGGCATCCACATGCAGCCAGATGTTTTTTTCATTGCAGATGTCGCCGATTGCCGGTAAAGGATCAATTGCGGTGGAGGATGTCGTGCCGACCGTAGCGGCGACAAAACACGGTAATCGATTCGCCTGTCGGTCTTTGTCAATCTGGCGCGCAAGTAGATCGGGGCGCATGGCAAAGCTGTCATCCACATCTATCAGACGCAGATTTTGCCGGCCGATGCCGGCGATCTTGACGGCTTTTTCAATGGATGAGTGGGCCTGATTGGAAGTATACACCACCAGACGGCCGTCACAGCCCTGCTCATTTCCGGAAAAATTGGTGGCACGCTCACGGGCAGCCAGCAGGGCACAAAGAGTAGCACTGGAAGCGCCATCCTGTATGACGCCGCCCCCTGATGAACTCGCAAGGAATTTAGACGGCAATCCCAGCATTTCAACCAGCCAGTCAAGCACGTGGGTTTCCAATTCGGTGCAAGCCGGGCTGGTGGCCCACAACATACCCTGCACACCTAATCCGGATGACAGTAAATCAGCTAATATCGAGGGACCTGAGGCATTACCGGGAAAAAAGGCAAAGAAATTGGGTGATTGCCAATGGGTCAGTCCTGGAAGAATCAAATCGGTAACATCTTTAAGAATATCTTCAAAGGGTTCACTGTCTTCCGGTGGATGGGCCGGCAGCAATGAACGGACTTGTCCAGGATCGACCCGGGACAATACCGGCAGCGATTCTATTTGCCCATAATAATCGGCAATCCAGTCCACCATTGTGTGTCCGTAATGCCTGAATTCTGCCGGTGTCATGTGAAAACTTTTTTTTCTATTCATGTTTAACGAACTCAATTCATAAGCCACCGGCTATGCCAGTGAGAATTTAAAAAAATCAGCGACCACCAGCAGAGGTGGCCCCAGCCCTTTCCAGGGGCCATCCTCATACCCCCTACTCTGCTGGTGGTCGCTGATTTTTTACTCGTTCGTAAATATAAAAATGATATGGCTCCACGCCATCGATAAATTCGGATTTTGCAATCTCAAAGTCGGCCGCCGGAATCTCGGGGAAAAAAGTATCACCGGGTATCTCTCTGGGTATCAAGGTTAAATAGATCCGGCCACTCAAAGAAAGCGCTTCATGGTACAATTGCCCGCCTCCGATGATAAAAACCTCGCTCTCGTCGGTCGGACAGGATTTGATTGCTGCGTCAAGATCTCGGACAATTGTGCAGCCCAGTCCCTGGTAATCGGTCTGGCGGGTCACCACGATGTTGGTTCTCCCGGGAAGTGGACAGGCCAGAGATTCATAGGTTTTTCTTCCCATAATCACAACATGACCGAGGGTGATCTCTTTAAACATCTTTTGTTCACCGGGAATTTTCCAGGGAATATCTCCCTGGTGGCCGATAACGCGATTCGATGCCATGGCAACGATTAAAGAAATGAGCATAAGGGTCCTCCTTTATAAATCAAGTTCCATATACTGAACCTGAACAAAAATATTGCGCGCATATTGATAATTTGCTTTCGTATGCGCACTGACAATTTGGATCATGGTTGATTCTACTTTATCACAGCCTCATTCTTTATCGATTGATTAAAAATCTATCAATTTATATGCTAAAATACCACTAAGGGCAAGCCTAACTCAATTCATAAGCTGCCGGCTCTACCGGTGAGAATTTAAAAGGTTCTACCGTTACCGCGAGGTCATGCTTGATTTTCGGTTGAAAATACCGCAAAATAATAATACTATTAACCTGTCAATCCTATAAAGCTAAATTATGCCTTTCAACTTGGGTCAAAGATCATTGTCATACGAATAATGGGACAATTATTAGTAAACCATAAGGTGCGCTGGTAAGCCATGCCGGTATTTGAATACACCGCCCTGGATAGCAGGGGGAAAACCACCTCGGGTATCATCGATGCCGAAGGGGCTCAGGCCGCCCGCCAGAAACTCCGGACTTCAGGAATTTTTCCGGTATCCATCAAGGAGACCCTCGAGGCAATACCGAAAAAATCACCCAGGACCTTTGCCCTGAACCGGCGGCTGGGACGCGTAAAGCCGGTCGAAGTTTCAATGATGACCCGTCAGCTCGCAACGCTGATAGGCGCCGGGTTCCCGCTGGTCTCTGCCCTGGATGCACTGGTTCCCCAGACCAAATCCCATGGTTTTAAAAAAATATTGGCCCAGATCAAAAACCTGATCGTGGAAGGCAACAGTTTTGCCCAAACGCTTTCGAAATATCCCGGAGCATTTTCACCCCTGTATGTCAATATGGTTCGCGCCGGAGAAACCTCCGGAACTCTTGAAATTGTTTTAGAGCGCCTGGCGGATATCACTGAAAAACAACAGGCCTTAATGAACCGCATCCAGACAGCCCTGGCCTATCCAATATTTATGATGGTGATCGGCACCGTCGTTTTGCTTGTCTTATTGATCTATATTGTTCCCAGTATCACTTCAATTTTCGCTGATATGAATCAGGTTCTTCCGACCCCGACCCGGATTCTGATTTTTTTAAGTGATTTTTTTAAATCATTTTGGTGGAGTATTATCATCATCTTTGTGGCCATCGGGGTATTTTTCAACCGGGCTAAAAAAACCACAAAGGGTCGCTACTGGTTCGATAAAACCATGTTATTGTTGCCGGGCATAGGTATTTTGGCTAAAAAACTTGCCGTCGCCCGGTTTGCGCGGACTCTGGGCTCTTTACTGGAAAACGGGGTCTCCATGCTGATTGCCATGGACATCGTAAAAAATATTGCCGGCAATATTCTGATCGCCGATTCAGTCGAAACCGCCGCCATCGAAGTCGGCAAAGGTCAGGGCTTGGGCGCAGCTCTATCCGGGAGTGGCATTTTCCCCCAATTATCCATTCAGATGATCCAGGTTGGGGAACAAAGCGGCCAACTGGAAAACATGTTGACTAAAATTGCAGACGTATATGAAAACGAAGTGGAGACCAGCATAATGCGTCTCACGTCATATCTGGAACCTGTAATGATCCTGGTGATGGGATCAATCGTCGGCTTTATTGTTCTGTCGATATGCCTGCCGATATTTGAAATGAACCAGTTGATCCGGTAGGGGGAAAGCAACTAAAGGAGTTTTAAAAATGTTAGAAAAATTAAAACATAACAACCAGGGATTTACGCTGATTGAACTGATGGTTGTCATCATCATCCTCGGAATCCTCGCTATGTGGGTTGCACCCAAGATCATGGATCGACCTGGAGAAGCCAGACAGATGAAAGTCCGCCTGGATATCCAAAACCTGGAAACCGCTTTAAAATTATACAAACTTGATAACGGCCCCTACCCGAGCACCGAACAGGGACTCCAGGCGCTGGTGGAAATGCCTGAAACCGGGACAATCCCCAAA
>JBAVYC010000876.1:0-4782 GCA_049698595.1 Desulfobacterales bacterium
CAATTTGCTCGTCATACAGACGGGGCCCTTCGCCATTGTTGATTTATCATCTCCGCAATGGTCATCTTAACTCTGCCGGATAAATCGACCGCCTGTTTCAATTCACTTTCCAGCTTTGCCATTTCAAAATAAAACGGCGTGCGATCGAATTTGAGATAGCTCTTATCCGAACAGCCGAGCTCAAACATCCCGCAACCCGATCCACGAATGATGTTTTGGCCCGGTTTTCGAAGCTCGTGGGAAATTCCGTGCAACCGGCAAATCATGGGGCGATACGTATACAGAGCGCAGCGTCCATCGAAATTGAGGGGACACATCAGTCTCACGGGCATTGCTTTTTCATCCGCTTTTGCGGTTTCCCGGCAGACCAATGCGGCCCTCAATTGTATTTCCCGTAGTCTTTGATGACCCAGTTTCTTCAAGCCTGCATGAATATATAGATATTCCAAATAGGTATGATGATAAAAACGGGTCCGACAACAGTTGTCTTCACATCCGTTACAGTGGAATCCGTAGTGATTGGCCGCTTCAGCATATTGTCGATCCATGGTGGTAAAAATCTGCTGCAAGCGATCATAAAAAGCGGTCAAACGAGGGTCGTCAAGATCAACCGGAGGATGTGTTAAGACCATGGAGACAGACCTGGGCATGAATTAAGATTGCTGGTGATTTAGCTCAAACTTTCCGGGTTTCAGGTGTCAGTGTTCGGGCTTCGGCAATAAAAAAATTCAAATAACAAAACACAAATAACAAACAAATCACAATGACCGAAATTCAAAATCCCAAACAATACGTAGTTAATTTTGTGGAAAAAAATTGAATCAGTATATATTCGAATGAATATTGATTATCTAAGCCTTAGCCTCGGAGAGGAACTCTTTCCATTATAAAGAAGGATTGACCGAAGCCTCCGGCTCGTAGGGGTTGTAGCGCCTACGCCTCGGAGAGCGACATCCATAAATATTCAATCTGCAATCTTCAATTCTGCGCCTTGCGGATCCAGGTTAGGTAACCCTTACACCAAGGGAGACGGGAAGAAGATTTTTTTATATAGGTTCATGGCATAGCGATCCGTCATGGAGGCGATGAAGTCACAAACCATACGTTCCCTGGGTTGATCATCATGCAGACCGCTGTTCATCTGCTGTTCACTCAATTTCTTTTCAAACAGCGGTCCATTGTCGAGAAAATAATTGTATAATTCCGAAATAATTTTTTTGGATTTTTCAAAATCTTTATGAACATTTGGCGACCGGTAGACGTTCTCATAAAGAAATTGCCTTAAACGCATCATGGCGGAATGAACGTCATCACTCAGTTGCAGGCAAAGCTTACCGTCAACGTCTGAACTGGTGGAAATAAGATCCCGGATCATGGTCGTTGCGCGTTGTGAATGGGAATATCCCAGGATTGCCGAACACGATTTCGGAACCTGAGCGGCATCCACCACCCTGCTGCGAATTGCATCCTCGAGGTCATGGTTCAAATACGCCATTATATCGGCAATCCTGACGATTATGCCCTCATAGGTGCAAGCCGTTTCAGCAGGATCTTCTGGAATGATCTTCCCGAATCCCTTTGAATGTTTTAAGATGCCATCTCTTACTTCGTAGGTCAGATTGAGTCCCTTTCCATTATTTTCAAGAACTTCCACGACCCGCAGACTTTGCTCATTGTGCGCAAAATCCGGAGAATAGATTTCTCTGAGAGCGATCTCACCGCTATGCCCGAAAGGCGTGTGGCCCAGATCGTGTCCCAGAGCAATCGCCTCGGCCAGGTCTTCATTGAGAAACAGCGCTCGCGCAACGGCCCTGGCTATCTGGGCCACTTCCAATGTATGGGTCAAACGGGTTCTATAATCATCCCCCAGTGGTGACAGAAACACCTGGGTCTTGTGTTTTAAGCGTCTAAATGCATTGCAATAAACAATGCGGTCACGGTCCAGTTGAAATGCTGTGCGAACCGGACAGGGTGTTTCTTCAGTATCCCGCCCCTGGCTTTCAGCGCTCAAGCAGCCGAAAGGAGACATGAAATTCCTCTCGCGTTTTTCAAACTCTTCACGTATCGACATCGTTTATTTCGAGAATTAATACATTATGCCAAACTGTTATGATCATAAAGAACCCGTTTAGGGCCTATTATATCCCAAACAAACCGGGGTCCTGACTTAACAAAATTAAAAAAGATGTTATATTACTCCCAAGCAAGCTTTTTTGTAAAGAGATATCTATTCAGACTGGCCGCTTTTCAGGCCAGCGGCGCCGCTCGTGTGAAACTATATGACCGGACATCATTTGATACTCGGTGAAAGAACCGATTTAATCACCGGTGAAACCATCATTGATACCCATGATGAACGCTACCGGCAAAAGATAGCCCGTCTGCTTATCAATCACAAAGGGTATCAAAAAAATGATATCGAACCACGTAAAGACCTGCTGGTTCAAGCCGGGGAAAACAGGGCGGTCATAAAAATTGATTTTTTAATCAACCTTTCGGGCAAGGTGTGCATGATAATAAAATTCGGGCCCGGTTCAATTGTCACCCGGCGTCGACCGCTGCTGGCTGCATCACGGATTTTAGCACCCTATCAAATTCCCATGGCAGTGGTGACCAATGGCGAAGATGCCGAAGTCCTTGAAGGGATCTCGGGCAGGGTCATTTCCCGGGGTCTGGAAACGATACCGGGCAGGGAACAATTGGTTGACATCTGTTGCGCAGATCATTTTAACCGGATTCCGGCCGAACGGGCGGAGATGGAATCGAGAATCTTGTATTGCTATGAAGTGGATGGAAGCTGTCCATGTGATGAGAATGTATGCATACTTTAAGGGAAATAAGTCGTGGATTATCGGTATTTCATGAAAAAGGCGCTGGATCAGGCCGAAGATGCGCTGGCAGAGGGTGAGTTTCCAGTGGCCTGTGTAATGGTTTATCAGGGCAAAATTCTGGTGACCGGTTCTCGCAAAGGCACCATCGGAGACGCCCGGAACGAAATCGACCACGCCGAAATGGTGGCATTGCGGCGCCTAACTGAAATCGAAGACCCAATCGACCCCGACAAAATAACCGCTTTTTGCACCATGGAACCCTGTCTAATGTGTTATGGCGCCCTTATATTGGCCGGTGTCGGTGAAATCGTATTCGCCTATGAGGATGTCATGGGCGGTGGCACCGGGTGTGAGCTGTCCCGGCTTAAGCCGCTGTACAAAAGCAGTCCGGTTACGGTGGTGCCGGACATAATGCGCGCGGACAGCCTTAAACTATTCAAAACCTATTTTTCCAACCCGGCCAATAGTTACTGGAAAAAAAGCTTGCTGGCCGAATACACATTGGGGTTATAACAATTCACGATCGCGAACCACATTCGAACCTCTGAACGATAGGGGTGCACTCAAAAATAAAATCACGAGGATTGTGCCGAATTTTGGTTCGATTTCAAGGCACGCCAAAGGAAGCAGATTGTCTATCTGCGGCTTTTAGCGCAACGTTCAAGACGGGCCAAAAGACAAGCAAGACTTTAAATTTACTTATTTTCGAGGCCTTAAAGTCCAAATTAAGAAAATTTTGCTTGCATTTTTTGCTTGCATTTCTTAATTTTGTTATATATTCAAGCGGATGGATGTGTCTTAATATCGATATTGGACCAGGAAAAGGTTTCTGCCGGCGACTCAGGCACCATTTTGAAGAAACGGCAAGCCCGTGTAATATCTTTGCATACGCACGAATGCAAACCACAATTGTGAAAGCGAGGAGGTAGAACATAGCTGCACCAAGACGACCCAATCGACCGATTCGATCAGATAGAACGAACATCAACAGAGACATCAGGGCCAGAGAGGTGAGAGTTATAGACCCTGACGGCGAACAAATCGGTATTATTCCTACAAGACAGGCTATGGAAACAGCGGCTGAATTCGGTCTCGACCTGGTCGAGGTTTCTCCCAATGCAAATCCTCCTGTTTGCAAGATTATGGATTATGGCCGCTATCGCTATGAACAGACCAAAAAAAAGCAGGAAGCAAAAAAGAAACAAAGTTCCTTTCAGGTAAAAGAAATTAAGGTGCGCCCGAAAACCGGCGAACATGATCTGCAAACCAAGATCGGCCATATAAGAAAGTTCATCGATAGAAAAGACAAGGTTAAGGTCACCGTCATATTTCGGGGACGCGAAATCACGCTGTCCCGATTCGGTATGGCATTGCTTGAAAAAGTCGCCCAGGAAACCGAGGAAATCGCTACGGTGGAGCAGCACCCCAAATTTGAAGGCCGAACTTTGGTCATGATTCTGGCACCGAAATGATCAGTTAGACCTGAAAGCTGTGCATTTGTTTACAGAATGCATCAATACTTCCTGACCTGGATAAACCGGAATTGAACATTTGTGGGTGTCGCCCCCGGCTGTCGTAGCCATAAGCTACTAAGGCAGAGTCGGCTCGCTTCGTCAATTTATTCTCTATTTGGGTTTAATTCCATGCAGCATGCCGCGAGGGGTTCGTTGATGGAATTTTTATAATTGACCTGTGGGCTTCCGGTTCGTAGAGCCTATAGCTCGGAGAGGGGCGGACCTTAAATATTCAATATTCATTCGACAATATTCAATCATTCGAAGATCGGGGCTTGGCCCCAATGGCGGGATAGTCATTCCGAGATCTTATATTGATTCTAATGGTGGCGTGGGCCGGGTTTCAATAGCTCACGCCATCTACTTTTAATTATTTGTATTGATTAGCCCGACCCGATTTTTTAAATATAAACACGAAGCCACTGATAAAACTAAGA
>JBAVYC010000877.1:0-2523 GCA_049698595.1 Desulfobacterales bacterium
ATTACGACCAGGGGTAACGCAATGATGCAGAGACCGGCAAAAACGAGAAATACCTTACCCACCTTTTGTTCTGAATTTTCCATCATACTCTCTCCAGCTTGACTGCGCATTTTTTATAATCCGGCTGTTTGGATATGGGACAAAACGCATCCAAAGTCACTTCGTTGATCAAGTAGCTTTCGTCAAAAAATGGAACAAAAACCATGCCCTGGGGCGGGCGTCCCCTGCCGTTGATACTGGCCTTCATCACCACAGAACCCCGGCGGGACGAGACTTTAACTTTAGCTCCATTAACGATGCCCAGTCTGTTCGCATCATCCGGATTGAGTTCCACATAGGACTCCGGAGCTGCCTTATGCAGGATCGGTACGCGGCGGGTCATGGAGCCGGTATGCCAATGTTCCAGGATGCGGCCGGTATTGAGCCAGAAAGGATATTCACTGTCAGGCGATTCTGCCGCCGGCTCGTAGGGCCTCAGCCAAATCCAGGCCCGGTTATCCGGTTTGCCGTAAAAATGGAAATCATCTCCCTTGGCGGCCGGGTCATATTTAGCGTTGTAGCGCCACTTGGTTTCCAGCCCATCGACGAAGGGCCACACGGCACCCGATCGCGCTTTAAGCACTTTGAAAGGCGCCATTCTGTGTTTGGGGGAATCGTGAAACTGGATGTATTCATTCCAGATGTCCTCGATGTAAGTTTCCTCGGACCAGGAAAATTGCTTCTCAAAGCCCATTCGCCGGGCCACTTCGATGATCTGCCAGGTATTGCTCATGCAATCACCCGGCATGGGAATAATCTGGTCATTGTGCTGGGTGCGCCGCTCCGAGTTGCCGAAAAATCCTTCGCGCTCGATCCACAGGGCGGACGGCAGCACCACATCGGCCACATCGTAGGTGGGGGTCGGATATATTTCGGACACCACCATGAAGCGGCCATCCTTTTCAGCACCGTCCCGGTAACGGTTCAAATTGGGCATGGTGACCATGGGATTCGTGACCTGGACCCACATGAAGCGGATATCACCCCGATCCAGGGCCCGGAACATCTCAACCGTGTGATAGGTCGGTTTGGGATCGATGTTTTCCACCGGCACATCCCAGATTTTTGCCGCCATCTTGCGGGCGCCTTCTTTCATGACTACGCCGTGAGGCAGCTTATGGGTCAGGGTGCCGACCTCGCGCACCGTGCCGCAGGCACTCGGTTGACCGGTCAAGGAAAAGGGGCCATTGCCCGGCTGGGAAATTTTGCCCACCAGCAGATGACAATTGTAGACCAGGTTGTTGATCCAGGTTCCCCGGGTGTGCTGATTCATCCCCATGCACCAGTAGGAGACCACTTTTTTATCCGGGTCCCCGTAAAGCGATGCTAAATATCGAATGTCTTTAGCCGATACGCCGGATATTTTTTCAACGTTCTCAGGCGTGTAGTCCGTCAGAAATTCTTTATATTCCTCTAGGCTTACCGTTTCGGCTTTGTCTTTGAACTTGAAATGGTCCTCGGTGCCGTAGCCGATGTTGGTTTTGCCTTTATGAAAAGAGACATGCTTGTTGACAAAATCCCAGTTCACCCAGTCGTTGCGGATAATTTCGTAGCAGATGGCATTGGCCACCGCCAAATCGGTCTGGGGGTTAAAAAGGATCGATCGGTCCGCGGCCTGGCTAGTGCGGGTGGTACGGGTGGCAAAATCGATGATTTTGACATGCCCTTTGCTTTTGCGGTTGGCAAGCATTCTGGAGAAAAGCACCGGATGCATCTCGGCCATATTGTTGCCCCACATTATGAAGACATCGGCGTGATCGATGTCGTCATAGCTGCCCATGGGCTCGTCCAGTCCGAAACTGGTCATAAAGCCGGTTACCGCACTGGCCATACACAAACGGGCGTTGGCCTCAAGATTGTTGGTGCCGATACATCCCTTGAACAGCTTGGAGGCCACATATCCGTCGGCAATCGACCACTGCCCCGATCCGTACATGGCCACCGAGTCTTTTCCGTGACTCTTGATGGTTTCCTGCATCTTGCTGGCCACCAGATCCAGGGCCTCTGCCAGGGGCGTTTCCACCAATTTGCCGTTTTTGCGAACCAGCGCTTTGGTGATACGATCCTTACCATAAAGGATCTGGACGGAATGATAGCCTTTGACACAGCAAAGCCCTTTATTTACGGTACAATTGGGATCGCCTTTGACGGCCACTGCTCGATCGCCGGAAACGCCCACCAGCAGGCCGCAGCCTGTACCGCAAAACCGGCACGGCGTCTTTTTCCATTCGATGCTCCCCGAAGATGGATCCAGATTTTTCCAGGCGCCGAAACTGATTCCAGGAAACAGCACCGCAGCAGCGGTGACGGCACTCTGGACGGCCGCGGACTTTATGAATTGTCTTCTGCTAAGTTCCATTTGCAGCTCCTTTGGTGTGTCGTGAGTTTACCCGTCCGTATGGCCAAAGGTCATGCCAAGGGACTCTAATGACTTTAAATTCTTTAGTTTTATTTGTAATTCTTTTTCCTTGTTCTCGTCGGGCG
>JBAVYC010000878.1:0-2020 GCA_049698595.1 Desulfobacterales bacterium
CATTTTTCCCCTCTCTATGAAATTGGCGATGTCGCCAAAAGCATTTTTATAGACGGACATTGCTGTCTGCAGCTTATGGACGATAGGGTCATCGGAGCCGAGCATCTCATCTGCTTTCGCCAGTAACCTCTCTCCTTTTGCGAAATGATTCGATATTTCAGCTAACAAGTCCTTGCGTTTCTCATGTTTTATGCGTTCCTTGGCTATAATGGGCAATAGCCTCCGAACTGAATATTCCACCAACGCATCCCTCGGCGCATTATGCTCACTGGAAATCATATCCAGAAAGGATAAAGACCTGCGACTGATGACAAAGGTTTTTTGGATTCGTTCATGTCGATCGAATTCCGTATTTTCGAGTTCACGGGCCATGTTCTTTAAGACCTGTGCATTTTCCATTAAATGGTCAAAAATTGATTTTTGTTTGATCCCCAACTGAGCCGATAAAATACTGATGGCATCGATACAGGCTTCTGAAAGCCGAAAGGTGGCCCGTACCGATTGCCGCCCCCGCAGATCGAGCGTTGTCGGCCTGGGCAGGGATATGTCTATATCCTTCTGATTATATTTACTTTTTTTCATATTTTAGCTCCTTGTCTCCAAGACCGCCCCGTTACATTACTAAAATATAATAAAATTTTTTAGTAATTCAATATTTTTTTTATAACGAATATTGACAAACATTAATTTGATTTTATCATATAATCAAAACTGAGTTATTGGTCATGTGGCAGGTGCCAATAACAAATAAAAATCATATAATCATCAAAATAAGGAGGTGCAAAATGATTTACCGCAGATTGTTCAATGTGCCGACCTGGCAATTTAGAAGTCCGTTTGGAGAATTGGAACGAATGCGACAGCAAATGAACCGGCTGCTCGAAGAAACAAGGGCTCCCTATCAACCCGCTCAAGCCGGTGTATTTCCGCTGACCAATCTATCCGAGGACAAAGACAACTATTATGTTCGGGCCGAATTGCCGGGTGTCAAAGGCGATCAGCTCGACATTCAGGTTACCGGCAACAACCTTGCGATTTCAGGTGAAAGAAAGATCGCAGCGGAAGAAGAAGGCGCAAGATATCATCGAAGGGAACGCGAGGCCGGCACCTTTTCCAGGATGATCGGACTTCCCGGAGAGGTCGACACCGATAAGGTGGATGCCAATCTACAGAACGGTATATTAACCGTGGTGGTTCCAAAAGCAGAGATCACAAAGCCAAAACAAATTACCGTAAGTTCGTGATATGAGATTCTACAAAGGAGGAATCGAGCTATGGATGATACACAGAGCAAAGAACTTAAGGTTCGAGAAAAACAGGAAATGACCACTCCTGCCGAGCAAACCACTCCAGGATTGGTTTTCACACCGGCTGTCGACATATTTGAGACCGAAAAAGAGATTACCCTGCTTGCCGACATGCCGGGCGTCAAGGCAGATGATTTGACCATTGACCTGCGCGACAACACCTTGACCCTGTCGGCAGACATTGCCTCCGTTGACAACGCCAACGAGGAAGAAATTTTGGTTGAGTATGAAACCGGCAGGTATTACCGTCAGTTTACCTTAGGCGAGTTGGTTAACCAGGAAAACATTGATGCGAAGCTAAATGATGGCGTTCTTCGCCTATCGCTTCCAAAAGTGGAAAAGGCAACGCCCAAAAAGATTGCCGTCAAGACCGGATAGTTGGATTAAGGAGCCGGAAGACCTGCGCAAACAAGATTCGCGAGAATCCGGCTCCGATTAAATCCTTTGGGTAGATCTAAAATTAGACCAGCAGATATTAGAAAAAATCGCCTTTTGTTTGGTTGGTGCCAATTTGGGCTGATGGAATATGAGGTGACATCGTGACGTAACATCCCCAGACCACCCCCAACTTCATCAGCCAATAGATCTACCCCTTAGTTGCATAAACAACATGGCAAAGATTAGATAATGGTCCGCAATTATTGCCAATATCATAGCAAAATGGCAAATTCCTGGATACCTCCATTGGTGAATTCGAAGGATGGGGTCGATTT
>JBAVYC010000879.1:0-5923 GCA_049698595.1 Desulfobacterales bacterium
CCAGGCGATTTTAAACAGCGGCTGTCATGGATTTATTCAAAAGCCTTTTAATTTGACGAACCTGTCTCAACAGATAAGAAAAATTTTAGATGCCGAATAGTCAGTCATCACTAAAGGGGACCTTACCCATATTTTTAATACAAAATAGATGAACACAAATCCATTTTGTAAGTAATTTTGAATTATCTTGGTGTCTTTCTGCCTTTGTGGCTGAACGATCACAGGAGGAGGTAATCTGTGCCGTCGATTGATGCATTGCGAAATTGGCTTTCCATTCTTCTTTTTTTCCTGGTTGTATTGACCGGATGTTCATCTCTTGGCCAGGTTCAAACGCGCGAAATAAAGCCGTTACAACCCAAAGTTTTACCTTCCGGAAGCGGCTGGTGGTCCGCTCGCTTCCGCATGAATTGGCCGCCGGACAGCGATCCCATCTGGTACATGGATCTTTACCTTGCACATCAGGTCATATTGCCTTTATTGCAGGCGCATCAAAACGACATTTACCTGTGGCGTTTCCATCGCCGGTCCGTACGCGATGGCGGCGGTCGGCAATTTAGTTTCATTTTTTACGCTTCGCCCCGGACGGCCCGCAATATCTTTCAGACACTTCAATCGGATCCGATGGTAGCCGAAATGAAGCTCGCCGGCGTCATTGATGATATTGTCTACGACGACCCGACCAAGCTCGCCAAGCCGAATATCGAGGATACCAGCGACAAAAATTGGCCGGTTTCAATCCAGAAAACCTGGCCCTATTACATCATGGGTGTCAGCCAAATGTGGCTGAATTTAGTTGCCCAGGTTGCAGGCGACAACCTGAAAAACAATTCTCCCTCGTCAATTAAAGAAATAGAAACGTTTTATAAGCAGGTCAATGAAACCATGACGGATTTATGGCAGAAACAAGGACGTCATGCCTTCATGCATCATTTAAACGCCTTGTTCGAGTATAAGCCACTAATATATTATGAGAAGCGGTATATGACCTTCTAGGCGATAGGCCCTTATCGGGTCTTTTCTAACAACATGTTGTCAGAGCAAATGCCTTATATGAGTTCAAGCCATGACTGACCGTAAAACCAAGCAGGGGGGCGAAATCGTTTATCAAAAAATCGGCGGCTGGTTAATTCTTTGTGCCATCGGGTTGATGCTGTATCCGGTCCAAACCATGGTCTTTCTGATCACAGAGTTGATTCCGGCCTTGTCCCCTGAAAATTGGTCGGCCTTGACATCGCCGACAAGTCCTTATTATCATTCATTTTTGGCGCCCCTGGTGATTGCCGAGCTGGTTGGGAACATATGTTTTTTTATATTTTCAATATGTTTGGTCATATTTTTCTTTCAACGGCGTAAATATGCTCCTAAACTGATAATTTTTTTTTTGATCGGCAACCTCATCTTTGTCGGTTTTGATTATTTGGTCACGACCTTCATTATCATCCGCCCCCGTACGATCAACATGGATGCAACGATCAATTTCGTGCGGACGACGGCAGCCGGCTTTATTTGGGTTCCCTATTTTATTATTTCAAAACGCGTTGCAAAAACCTTTGTTAAATAATTTTTTTTTACGGAATGAACCCCATGAACGCTATCTTTGCGAATACAATTTATACGGGAAAATCGGTTGTCACCGACCGCTATCTAACATTTAGCGGGAAGAATATTACCGGTCTTGCGAAATCTGCAAAAGGTCAGGTGCTCGGCCGATATGACATTTTGACACCCGCTTTTATCGACCCCCACAGTCACATCGGTATGGAGCGTTCCGGTGAACCCAGTGGCGAAGGCGAGGCCAATGATCAGCTGGATTCAATTCTAGCCCTAACGGATGCCCTTGATTCGGTTCAAATGGACGATAAGGCCTTTAAGGACGCGGTGGAATCGGGGGTGCTGTATTCTTGCGTGGTTCCGGGCAGCGGCAATATTATCGGTGGTCAATCGGCGGTCATACGGAACTACGCCAGTGACAGCACCGATGCACTGATTGGCCGCGCCGGTCTGAAAGCGGCCTTTGGCTATAACCCCATGTCCACCCGCAACTGGAAAGGCAAACGCCCGACTACCCGCATGGGTGCAATTGCTATTCTGCGTGGCAGACTCGAGGAAGTGCGCCGGAAGATTCAAAAACACAAAAAAGCCAAGGGCAGCAAGAAAGAGGATATCACTTTTTCTGCCGAAGATACCGTATTGCAGAACCTGCTGGCCGGAAAATTTCGCCTGCGCGCCCATGTACATAAAATTGATGATATCGCTGCGCTGTTGCGACTGGTGGATGATTACAAGCTCAAACTCACCATCGAACACGCCATGGATGTCCATCAACCTGAAATCTTTCATGAATTAGGGCATCGGAAAATACCCGTTGTCTATGGCCCTATCGACGCCTTTTCTTATAAAGTCGAACTAAAGCATGAAGATTGGCGCAATATTCGTCATCTGTTGGCCGCTCAGGTCGAATTCGGTCTGATGACCGATCATCCGGTCACCCTTGCCCGCCAGTTGCTTTTACAAACACGCTGGTTTCTGAGGGCAGGGTTGTCCAAACAGCAGGGCATAGAATTGGTTTCACGCATGAATGCCCGCATACTTGGTATCGATGACCGCCTGGGCACCCTTGAAAAAGGAAAGTGGGCCTCATTTATTTGCTGGAGCGGTGATCCGTTTGATCTGGCGAGTTATCCTGTGGCAGTGTATGGCGAAGGCGAGTTACTTTTTTCCGACCCAAATTGAGCGATTGTCGCGATTGCCGCACTGATGAAATAAGTGCAACCAAGATTTCATTGAGCACGCATTTCACCGGGTCGGCAGAAAGTCTGGCATCGTGCCCCAGAACTGCAGAGCCCCGCAGATCGAGTTTCATGGTTGCAAAATTGGAATCAATAGATATAATATTATAGGTTGAGCAGTTCAGAGTTCAACGTTCCGGGTTGAAAAAGCGCACTCTTTATCGGTTGCAACCTTTGAACCTTGAACCGATCAGATTAGGTAACTATATCCGGTTTCTATGCGGTGACCGAAAACCAGGTTAAATTCCCCATTTCAGGGAGCTTATAGGAGGAAACAATGAAAAACAAATTTCAGGGAACAATTTACATGACGGCACTTATTTTGCTGTCTTTGGTCGTCGCGCTTAGTTATGTCCAAGCCGAAGAAAAGCGCGATATGAAGGGTTGGGGCCTAGATGACCCCTACAACAAACTCTACGATGTCCGAGAATTTGAAAAAATCAGATGCTATGTGGTACGCGTCAAAGAGGTCGTCCCAATGCCCGGTATGTCACCGGCAACCGCTTTAGACGTAAGAGAGGGTGCCTATGAGTATGAAGTCCATCTGTGTCCAACCTGGTATCGGAAACCCAGCGAGATTCGGCTAAAGAAAAACGAGCGCATCAAGCTGAAGGGCGTTTGGGCCGAGATCAACGGCAAAGATGTTTTTATGGCGTCCAAAGTAAAAAAAGATCCTGACACTGATATCATAAAAGTTCGTTTGACCAAAGATGGCACGCCTTTTTGGACCATGACACCCGAACGGCTGGCCATGGAAATGAAAAATGATTAAAAATCCCCCGGCTCGAGGGGCGATTATCTATTAAAATCTTATACTATGGACCTCGTTGAATAGTTTACTGGTTGAATGGTTGATTAGGAAAATTATAGTAATAATTTAAGAATGTTATGATTTTTTAAAAATGGAGTGGCCAATTATTTTGCACCTATGGCATAAATCCATATTCACAACCACTTAACCAATCAACGAATCAACCCATCAACGATATCTGTACTAGGGCAAGGCGATAAATGGACCCTGGAGAATTGCTCGAAATCTCAGGTTATTTTTGGAAGACCTGCGCGTTGCACGCCGCCGTTAAATTGGATGTATTTACTGCTATCGGCGATGCGCAATTGAACGCCAAGGAGATCTCCCAAAAGATAGGTGGCTCTCAAAGAGGCGTCGAGCGGTTGCTCAATGGGTTAACCGCCATGGATCTTCTTGTAAAAACCGATGGAAAATATGCCAACCGCCCTGCGGGCAAAACCTTTCTCGCTAAAGGCTCCGCCAAGTATATCGGGCATATTATGATGCACCATCACCATCTGCTGGAATCATGGTCGCAATTGGACCAGGCAGTGTTGTCCGGACGGCCGGTCAGAAACCGGACTTCATTTAGCAACGCTGAGTGGCGCGAAAGCTTTTTAATGGGGATGTTCAACCTTGCCATGGGTCTTGCACCGAAACTTGTGCCTCTGATAGATCTGTCCGCCAGTCGCCATCTTCTTGATTTGGGTGGCGGTCCCGGAACCTATGCGATCCACTTTTGTTTGAAAAATCCGCAACTGAAAGCAACTGTTTACGATTTGCCGACGACCCGTCCTTTTGCTGAAAAGACGATCGAGCAGTTTGAATTGACGGACAAAATCCAATTTGCAGAGGGTAACTATCTAAACGATCCTGTCAGAGGACGATATGATGCAATCTGGCTGTCCCACATCCTCCATGGTGAGGGCCCCGATGCCTGCCGGATGATTATTCAAAAGGCGGTCGGGGTATTGGAGCCGGGAGGTATGATCATCATCCATGATTTCATTCTGAACAACAGCATGGACGGACCGCTTTTCCCGGCCCTGTTTTCTTTGAATATGCTTTTGGGGACGGATTCCGGTCAATCTTACTCAGAAGAACAGATTATCGATATGATGTCGGAGGCCGGCATAAAGGATACCCGCCGGATAGCCGTCCAAAGCCCCAATGATTCCGCAATTATTCTGGGCAAAATTTAACCTCAACCCCTTCCTCCTCAATACCCGATCCCGGTGCTTGGCACCAAGATTTCATAGCTGAGTGACTATTTCCGGATCATCCGGAATAAGTATCAGGCTTGACAATATGCTATTTCCAGCATAATTTCCCTTAAACTTTATTTCTCAAGTTCAGGTTCGTTGGCTGGGGTACGTTTTTACTAAATGATCTAAAATATTTTATGCTTCATAATTTCAGGAATTTCACTATGCCGCAGATGATTAGCATTGTCGGTCGATCACAATCCGGTAAGACCACGCTCATTGAAAAATTGATCCCCGCGCTTAAACGCCGGGGCTATAAGATTGGAACAATCAAGCATTCCCATCACATTTTTGATTTTGATAAAACCGGCAAGGACAGCTGGCGCCACAAGGATGCCGGCGCAGAAACCGTCATCATCGCTTCACCGGGAAAAATAGCCATGGTTAAAAATGATTACAGGGGAAGTCTGGATGGCCTGCAAAGATTTTTTGACGATCTGGATCTCATCATCACCGAAGGATATAAAAAAGAGGATAAACCCAAAATAGAGGTCGTGCGGGCAGCCCGGCACGCCGATGTGCTCCTTGAAAACGACAAACATCTGGTTGCCGTGGTCAGCGATGTCGAACTTCAACTAAATGTCCCTGTATTTGACCTGGAAGACGTTGATCGACTGGCGGATTTTATAATAGCAAAGTACCTTTTATGAGCAATAAAAAAAATTCAGTTGGGTTTAAGGGTCTAAAATGGCCAGCGCTTATTCCCGGCATTCTGGTAAAACGCTATAAACGCTTTTTAACCGATGTAAAATTAAACGCTGGCAACATTGTCACTGCCCATTGCCCCAATACGGGCAGCATGAAAGGCTGCTGTGAATCGGGACGCCCGGTGTATTTATCCTTCCATGATAACCCCAAACGAAAGCTTAAATACACCTGGGAACTGATTGAGATGCACGCCTCTCTGGTGGGGGTCAACACCCTGGTCCCCAACCGGCTGATCTTTGAGTCCGCTAAAGCCGGTGTGGTGCCCGAACTTTCCGGCTACGAGACGATTGAACGTGAAGTCAAAATCAGTGACCGTTCCCGCATCGATCTGGCCTTGACCGCTGTGGACCGCCGGCGCTGTTATGTCGAGA
>JBAVYC010000880.1:0-3494 GCA_049698595.1 Desulfobacterales bacterium
TCTCCTGCAAAAAATTAACCTGAATTATCACCGGTAACCAATTCGCCGGGTCTTTTTACAAAAAGGCTGAAACATACATTCTGAAACCGAGGTTGTCAATAGAATTTGCGGATTTCAGTCTCGGAAATTTGTAAAAGTTTAACCACTAAGCGGTTTTAGAGTACAGAAGACAGATGGCAGAAGACAGATGACAGAGGTCAGAGTTCAGAGGTCAGTTGAGCCGCCTTAGCTCTTTGAGCAAGGGCGCGGCCGTTACCTCCTTCGTCTATGTCCTTGTGTTCGTCCTCGTCCCCTATAATAATTCTGATTTACGAGAACATTGATGTTATCTCGGTGGGAGCGGCTTTCCAGCCGCGATTAAATGATTTTAGCGTTAGCCTAGCCTATTTTCGTGGCTGGGAAGCCACTCCCACGAAAAGTTGGGGTGAAATTAAGGACATTGATCCGATACCCTCAGTTTCTTACAACATGTTGTCAGAAAAACGCCCTTAAGGGCCTAAAGCACAAAAAAAAACCCCCGACCCATTTGCGGGCGGGAGGTTTTTAAAGCATGGCGGGGTTATTTTAGGCGGCTAATTTGAGGGCATTTTCCGTGACATTGCGAATTTCGTTGGGTGTAAACGGTTTGGGCAGGTAATCAATGGCCCCCATCCGGGCACTTTCAACGGCCGTCTCGATGCTTGCATAGCCGGTGATGATAATAACCTTAGTTTCAGGGTTCCTGTCATGAACCGCTTTCAAAAGTTCGAGCCCGCGCACCCCGGGGATTTTGAGATCGAGGAGCACAAGCTTATAAGGTCTTGACTGGATTTTATCGAGGGCTTCATCTTTGGTGACGGCCTGATCCACATGATACCCCTTTTTCGCAAGAATTTTTCGAATATTGTTGTTGACCGCCACCTCATCGTCGATCACCAGGATGTTCTTGAAAGCCGGCTCCTGGATCTGTTCCTGATGAGCCGCCATACGCGTCACCGGCTGTTCCATCTTGCGGGCGAACTCTTTTTTAAGCTCTTCATAGGGGGTGACGACAATATCTTCATGGTGCAGGTTGAGGACGTATTCAGGGCCGGTGATGGCGCTGACTTCCTCGTAATCGAAAGGCTGGTCAATGCCGATAAGCTTTTTGGAATCAAAACCTTTGGCTTTTTTGGCCTTGCCTTTTTTGGCCTTTTTCCGGGGGCATTCCGCCGTTTTGGTGCCGGCCTTGCATGTGGCCCCCAATTTTTGGAAAATGTCGCAAACCATGCTGCCCACTTCACAGTAATTTTCCAGGGATTCAGGGAGCGTGACTTCTACAATGGGTGTATCCGAACGCGTGAGTCGGCGGGTATAATCTTCGCCGGTATATTGGGCGACTTCATCTCTGTCAAACGGCATATCAACGTCGATGGTAACCTTTTCTTTGGATGTCATTTGGGCGAAGTTTTGCTTGAGTTCTTCATAGGGAAGGAAGGTGACGCCTTCTTGACCCAGATGATGGACGTATTCAGGACCGGTAATCGACACCACCTCTTCATAGTTGAAAGGCTGATCGATGCCGATCAGCTTGGCGGCGTCGAAGCCTTTGACCTTTTTAGCGGCTTTACCCTTTTTAGCCTTTTTCTGGGGGCATTCAGCGGTCTTGACGCCGGCTTTGCAGGTGGCGCCCAGTTTTTTAAAGATGTCACAAACCATAGTACCCACCTCACAATAATTTTCCAGGGGCTGTGGCATCCTGACTTCAACGACCGGCATGTCCGAACGGTTTAGCATGGCGGCATAGTCTTCGCCAGTGTATTTGGCCACCTCATCGGTTTCAAACGGCACATCAATATCGATCACATTAATCATCTCTTTTTCTGCATCTCTTATCGGAGCTTCAACCAATTTTCCGGACAACACACCTTCGACGGTGCTCCTGAGCTCATCCGGCGTAAACGGTTTGGGAATGTAATCCAGCGCTCCCAATCGGATGGCCTTCATGGCGGTGTCGGTGGAAGCATAAGCGGTCATCATAATCGCTTTGGTCAGCGGCCATTCTTTTTTAACCATCTTCAGTAGCTCGAGGCCGTTTTTGTCCGGCATCACGATATCGGAAATCAAAAGAGAGAAACTTTCCTTAGCCATTTTTTCCATAGCGTCCTGGGCACTCAGGGCATGGGTGACTTCAAAATTATTTTTTGAAAGGATCTTTTCGACGTTATGACAAATTCGCTTTTCATCATCGACCACTATGATTTTGGCGGGTGCTTCCATTTTTTCCTCCTTAGATATTTTTTATGATCAGAAACAATAGAGATGTTTTTTAATTGATTATCTATATTCTACAGCAGATTCCGTGCCACTAATTAAGTAATTGGGTAATATACTGTAATTTAACAATATATCGTATTTTATCAGTTTCGGCACAATTGGCAGCGTATAAAAAAAATATATATTTGTTTTTATAAGTTGGGCATTCATCCGAATTTGGATATCTAATGCATTTTAGGAAATTTACGCAATTTTTTATAATAACTATCTGATATTTATGATAAATTATATTCTTCGATTGAGACGCCAGAATGCAACGGAAGTTGTTGAAGAAATTTTGAGAAGTATTGGTAAGTATATAAATAAATTATACAGTGAATTATTTTTAGATACAGCAAGCAAAAGTAAAGAATCCAGGCCCAAAGGACCAGGTTTTCAACGTTGAAATAAACTATTTTGAGATTTTTATGGCTGGGGCGGGTTGCGCTCTTGAGTCGTGATGCCGTATTTTTTCATCAGATTATGAAAATTGCTGCGTTGCAATCCGACGCTTTGAGCGGCCTGGGTAACATTCCATTTATTTTTTTCCAGCGCTTGCAAAATGAAATTTTTCTCGACTTTACGCACGGCCTTTTGGCGGATTTCCTTCTTGATCCGTTTCAACTCCTCGTTGGTTGAAGGAATATTTTCCAGCAACTGTTCAATATCGCTCATATTTCCCGGCATCGGCAGGTCGATTAATGAAATTTGCTCGCCTTCACACAAAATTGTCGCGCGCTCTATTGTATTTCGCAATTGTCGGATATTTCCGGGCCAGTCATATTCCATTAAACGGGCCACAACGTCATTGTCAAAGCCTGTGATAGGCCTACCCATACTTTTACTAAACTGATTCAAGAAATGGTAGGCAATCGGTAAAATGTCCATTTTGCGCTCCTTTAAGGGCGGCAAAAGGATCGGATAGACATCGATGCGGTAATAAAAATCCTCCCGGAATGAGCCGTCGGCGACCATTTCCTGCAGATTTTTATTGGTTGCGAAAATTAAGCGAATGTTAACCGGCAAAGGGGCGCGGGCACCTAAAGGGATAAATTCACGGGTTTCTAAAAATCGCAACAGTTTACCTTGAACCTCTATGTTGATATTGCTGATTTCATCGAGAAAAATAGTTCCTCTATCCGCTAATTTGAAAATCCCTTCTTTATTTTTATCTGCTCCGGTGAAGGCACCTTTCATATAACCGAACAATTCGCTTTCCA
>JBAVYC010000881.1:0-1756 GCA_049698595.1 Desulfobacterales bacterium
CTACTGACCGCCATCATTATGAACGGTAGTAATTTAATGAGTGAGCATCAGCGGCCTATCTGACTTGAAAAACTGCGACTTTTCGTTCAGGCACTAATTTACCATCTTTGTTAGCTAAAACATCGAAAGCAGCGGCGACATTGTGAAATCCAGCGGAGTTTTGCCATCATAGAAGCGATAGCGTATTTTATCAAAAATATTAGGAGGTTAAATCCAATGGCAGAAAAAACAAAGACACGCTTCGGAATTTTTCCGAAAATGCTCATAGCAATGGCCTTAATCGCTGTAGTACCATTGGCAGTTACCTGGTATATAAACCTTAAAACGACATCGGATAGAATTCATCAACATGTCAACCAACAACTTGATCGTGTTGCCGAAGGGCTGGTCAGTTACGTGGATACCTGGGTGGAGATGAACCTGCGAATGCTGCGTCAGAACGCGGCACTTCCGCAAATCTGGTCAATGGATCCCAATCAGCAAAATAAACTGCTGAAAAAGATTACGGACGTTTACGACTGGAATTATCTTGCCTTCACCGTGGACTCGGAAGGACAAAACATTGGCCGCAGTGACGGAAAGAAAACCAGGTATTATGGTGATCGAAAATATGTCCAAACGGTGCTCCGGGGCGCTCCCCGGGGACAGCAAGTCCTGATCGGTAAAACCTCGGGCAAACCGGCATTCGTTTTGTCAGTACCGATCCAGCATCCGGACAAGCCCCTCCAGGGCGTATTGGCTATCGCCATGACTATTGCCGACATTTCAGAACGGGTCACTCAGGTGCAGATTGGAAAAACCGGGTACGCCTTTTTGGTTGATGAAGAAGGTAAGGTCATTGCACACCAATCTAAGGAGTTCACCAAAACCCGTAAAGACCTGAGCGATCATCCTGCAGCGGTTGCAGTCCGCCAGGGTACTCAGAACATAATCTATACCAACGAACAAGAGAAACAAATGGTGGCGACAGCTAAAAAAACGCGCTATGGCTGGTACCTAGTGGCGGAGCAATCCTATGACGAGGCTTTTGCCGAAGTTGACGCTGCAAATCGCAAGGCCCTCACTCTTTTAGTTGCAACATTAGCCGTCGTGGTGCTGGTAGCCTTATTACTGTCGCGCGGTTTGTCGATCCCGATTCAACGTCTCACCACCCTTGCCGAAGAGATCAGTCGAGGAAAAATAAATTCCCAAATATCTTATACCAATCGTAAGGACGAGATAGGCGCATTGGCCAGAGCCATCGAGCGACTCAGCACCAGCATTCGGCTGGCTATAAAGCGTCTGAGCCAAGGAATCAAAAAACCGGCCAAAGCTTCTTGATGCATGTTTGGAACTGTTTAAGCATGATAATAAATAAAAATGATGGCAGGCCGGTATCGGCGTCACAGCCATTTGTAATTAAGTTCAAAGTATAGGAATTTCCATTTTGGGGACAGGGATAAACACGGATTACAATTACCAGGATAATAAAAGCTACAAAAACCAAATATCTGTGGAAATCTGTGAAAATCTGTGTCCTAATTTAAGCACTGGATCAAAATCATGTCCGAAGAAAAACCATTAAGCAGCTACAAGGAAATCGTTGGGAAACTCCGGCACATATGTGATGGTGGAGAGACGGGTACCCTCTCATTGGCGACCGGGGAGAACCACTATGCCTCAATCAGTATTAAGGATGGCCAAATTATTGGGGTTGCTTACCGTCAGTCTAAGGGAGCGGCTGCTTTAGAGAACATCCGTAAGGTCAGGGCAGGAC
>JBAVYC010000882.1:0-1787 GCA_049698595.1 Desulfobacterales bacterium
TCGTCCCCGGGAATTTGACAACCTTGTTCGAACCGCAAAGCGTTGCTGTCATCGGCGCTTCCGGCACTCCCCACAAAGCCGGCAATGATGTCATTCAAAACATCCTGGCCAATGAATTCGAAGGTCGACTGTATCTGGTCAACCCCAAGGGCGGTGAAATTCTGGGGCATCGGGTGTATCCATCGATTCAGGATTTGCCGGAGGAAATCGACCAGGCCATCATCATCCTGCCTGCGACGGCAACCCCAAAGGCCATCCGGGATTGTGCCGCCAAAGGGGCGCAAACCGTTGTCCTGGCTGCCGGCGGATTTGCCGAGGTGGATCAGCGGGGAGAGGAGCTGCAGCAAGAAACAATTCAGGCCATCCGCGATTCAGGGGTTCGTGCGATTGGTCCCAACACATCCGGGCACACATCGACCCCGCACAAGTTCACCTCGAGTTTCTTTCCGCTCGGGAAAATCCCGCGCGGCAAAATTTCCTACATCGCCCAAACCGGAAATTTCGCTACCCACACCATGCGCTATATCATGACCGGGGAACACTTCGGCGTTGCCCGGGTGCTGGGTATGGGCAACAAACTGGATGTGGAAGAAAGCGAGGTACTGGAGTACTACGGTCAGGATCCGGAAACCGAAGCGATCTTCATCTATCTGGAAAGCTTTAAAAAGCCCCGGCGGTTTCTGGAGGTCGCCCGCGAAGTGACGCGTCTCAAGCCGGTGGTTCTTCTGAAGGGCGGGGCCACGGCCGAAGGATCCCGGGCGGCTGTGGCCCATACTGCGGCGCTGGCGTCGGACGACCGAATTACCGAGGGGGCCTTGCGGCAGGCCGGAGTGGTCAGAATCTATGATTATTCCCACCTGATTCTGGCCGCTAAGGCGATATCCGCCATGCCATTACCGCAGGGTAACCGGGTGAGTTTTTTAGCGCCCTCGGGAGCTATGCTGGTCTGTATGACGGATCTTTGCCACCGACGCTGGGAGTTGCAGGTGCCGGCCATAGAAGAGAAGACCCGCCGCTATCTTCAGGACATCAGTCCCCCCTTCATTCGGATGCGAAACCCGGTGGACATCTGGCCGGCCGCAACGGTGAGCGGTGTGGAGTTTGCCTACCGGGAGGGCACCGAAGCGGTGCTGAAAGACGCCAACATTGATGCCGTTGTGATGGTCCTGATGATTACCGATGAAACCGGCGTGCCGTCGCTGGATTTTATTGTCGAACTGGCCCAGCGCTACCCGGAAAAACCCCTATATGTCACCTTCACCGGACAAAAAAATCACATGGACGCTGCCAAAGCATATCTGGAGCCCCGGGGAGTGCCCACATTCCCGCTGGTTGAAGAACCCTTTGAGGTCTTGAGTATTCTGGCACGCTGCCGGCAGGCCATGGAGAGATAAATCATAGGCGTTCATGGGTTCAAAGGTTCAGGGGTTCAAACCCGCCCTGGTGCGACGGGATGTCTCTATGAAATGACTTTTACATTCTTATGGGATTGACTTTCCATCACCACAATTTGATGACATGCCAGGTCTGGGCCAGGGATTCCATTCTCGTCTCTGGACTGCATTTGAGAGGCGTATTTACAAGAAAAGCGTCAACTTTATCAGGCCTAAAATAAATTGGTTGCCTCAAACCCATCGATTTGGTATTAAAAACATAATCCATCGCTGATCCTCCTATTCCACTTGACCGAAAGCGGATTTCCTTTTCCTGAGTTGATTTGTTTCCCATCTGGATGTTGAGTCACTTTGACAAAAGGACTTTAGCCACAATTACAACTACTTTTACAT
>JBAVYC010000883.1:0-1936 GCA_049698595.1 Desulfobacterales bacterium
AACGCGGCAATTTGTGATCAAACCCCTTAAAAAACTGGAAGACATGACGGATGAAATCAGCAAAGGCAACCTGGATGCCCGGGTAAACATCGAAACCGGCGATGAGCTAGAAAAACTGGGGCAACGTTTTAACACCATGGCCCAGAATTTGGCCAGAGGACGCGATCAGATGGAAGAAAAGGTTGATCAGGCCACCAAAGAATTATCGGATGCCAACCGGGAGTTGCAAACCCTGGACAAGCTGAAATCCGATTTCCTTGCCAATATGTCCCACGAGCTGCGCACCCCGTTGACAGTTATCCGCGGCGGTATCGATTACCTCAACCGCACGATTCATAAAGAAGATAACCGCAATTATCTTGATATTATCGATAAAAATCTGGCCCGCTTGATTCATCTGGTTTCGGACCTGTTTGATTTTACCAAAATCGAGGGCCGAAAAACCGAGTGGTCTTTCGATCAGGTAAATTTGAGCGTATTGATCGAAGAAGTCTTGGAGATCATAAGCCCGTTGTCCATGGATAAAAATATATCCATAAATTATAAACCACCCGGTGATGTCCTGGTGGAAATGGATCTTGAACGTATCGAGCAAGTCTTGGTCAACCTGATTGAAAATGCCATCAAATTTTCCGCTCCCCAAACCGAAATACACATAAATATTGAAGAAGATCCCACCCACGTAACGGTGTCGGTTAAAGATCGCGGGCTTGGCATTGCTGAGGAAAATCTCAAAACCATATTCGACAAATTTTCCACCGTTCCTTCAGCCGGCATCGCTAAGCCCGAAGGCACCGGCTTGGGATTGGCCATCTGCAAGGCCATCATCGAGGCCCATGACGGAAAAATATGGGCGGAAAGTGTCGAAGGAGAATCCAGTACTTTTTATTTTACCTTGAGAAAAATTCGAGCATAGTTGCGGAATACCATATCCGGAGAGCAACGATAAAAAACTTTTTATCTAAAAAGATCTAGCTGCAGTCAAAGCGATGAGCTATGCTCGAATTTGACATAAAACTCAATCCGTGCGCAATAAATCAATGTTGACAACAAATACCGCTTTGGTATTTAACAGAAGAGAAACAGCAGAATATAGCCGATCGTATTGGACGTGTAACCCAGTAAAGATCCGGGTCCAGAGGACCAGGTTTTCGATGTTAGAATAAAACCGATCCCATTTTGTTTGCGATCATTTAGGATGGAAATGATTAGAGAGGGTCACATATTACCAGAGGACGTTACGGACCGACTCCCGGTATTAATCGAGCAAGTTGAGAAAGATCAGGATATTGTGGCCCTTTACGTTTTTGGCAGTTTGGCAGCTGGTGATCTTAAACCTTTAAGCGATCTTGATTTTGGTACCCTTATTTCCGGCAAACTCGACAAACAGAAGCGATTTGATAAGCATCTTGACCTTATCGGTAAATTCAACGAAGTTTTGAAGACCGATGAAGTGGATTTAGTTATGATGAACGATGCTCCAATGTGCTTTTCCCATAATATTATCAAATCCGGCAAACTCATACATTGTACGAATAAAATAGAACTGATAGATTTTATCGAAAAAACCATCAAATTATATTTAGACTTCAGATTTTTTAGGGACACGTTTGATGACACCTTTCTGAAAGGAATTGGATACAGTGGATGAGCGCATAAAAGAGCACCTGAAACATCTAAATAAATATTACTTACTCCTAGTCGATATCAGGCAAAGGAATTATGCGGATTTCGAAAAAGATGCTATTCTTCGGGGTGGGTCAGAACGATTTTTGCAGCTTGCGATTGAAAGCTGCCTCAACATCGGCAACAGACTGATTTCCCTTGAGCAATTTAATAAACCGACAGACACTCCTGAAACTTATGCCGATATTTTTATACAGTTGAAAAACTTTGGTGTGATCGATGGGCCATTTTGCGATCGGCTTGTCAAAAT
>JBAVYC010000884.1:0-2440 GCA_049698595.1 Desulfobacterales bacterium
CCCCCGTATTTCGATCTCCCGGATAACGTGATTAAAGTTCGTATGAACCCGCAAACCGGCATGCTCGCAGCCGATGGATCTAAAAATTCAGTTGATGCGCTTTTTATAAAAGGCACCGAGCCGAAAGAATAATGGGCCATCGTCTGGTTTTTAAACTTTGACTGGTTTGAATAGACCGGGTTTGGCGAATACAAACGAATTGAGACCAATGAGTGCTCCAAGAAGGCTCACTCGCCCATACAGCATCTATTCCTCGGCAATGAATCAACATCCGGTCACTTCGTTTATGTGTAGATAATATTGATCGGCAGTGGCGGATATTTCCAGACACCCGGTTTGGGTAGAATATGCTGACCGCCGACGGCCAGCCAGTTCAAGTCCGGTTTGATGTCGCGCAACTTGCCGTCTTCCGGCGGTCGCGAGTGGTAGGTTTGAGCGTAGGTTGCCTGGAAGATACAAACAGCATCCTTTTTTTCCCGGGCAACAATGTAGTATTTCTTAAATATGTGAGGTGAGAGGTTTTTGCTCTCAAGGATTTGTTCCAGATCATTATGTGAAAATTTCATCAAAACCGCTTTCGAAACCCCCCTTTCGGAAATACGAAGTAAAGATCTCGATTCACTGCTGCCGGCATATACCGTGGTGATGCCCGGGATTCTTTTCATATACTGGCTGGCCACAATGGCCGCCGTTCTTCTGCCGCCCGCCATCACGGGCAACCCATAGTATTCAAAAAATTTCTTTTGAATATCTTCAGCATATTTATCGCCTTTTTCATAGAGATCCTTGGATATGTATCGCAAACTCTGAGCCATGTCTTCAGCCGCATCGGCGATGGGCCAGTCAATGCGCACATGAAAATGAGACAAACCGTAACGGTTTTTGGATAACCCGGCCGTGTCTCTCTGGATCATAAGCGCATAATCCACCGGTAGCAGTTGTTTGATAAAATTTTTAAGTTGGATGGACTCTAAATATTTCCAGCTACGATCAAATTTTTGCGAAAGCTCAAGCGTTTTGAACCTTGAAAGATTGGTTTTGGTTATTTTGTTGTCATCAAAAATGCGGATATACTTTTTATGTTCGTCCGGAACATAGTCTTCAACAAACACATCGAGAAAAGCATTCTGGCTTTCATATTCCATATCCGGAATTCGCGAGCGGGGCTTTAGCTCACGCTTTTCAACGAAAGGAAACGGTAACTGCTGGGAGATAAAATTCTGGTAGGAGTCAATCAGTGCATACTGCAGCAAAAATTGATCCAGCTCGTCCCTGAGAAGTTCATAATAGGATCGCCTAATTCGATCGGCCTGGCTCAACTCTTCTCTGTATCTCCAGAATGCCAATTGCGTCTCCTGTTTCAGTAATAAATTTCAAGATTCTTTAAAAACTATAACATGAATTTCTGAAGATAGAAAGCAAGATTTAGCTGAAATACCGACATTTTAGAACAAATTTAATTTATTTTTGGGAAGATAAAACCTGCCCGCAAGCGATCGTCTGCAGCGACCATGCTCAGGACCGTACAATCAGTTTTTTTTTTGGCGATCAATCGCTTTTTTTTTCGACCATCTTTCGAGAAAACCGATCATGCCGGAGTTGTATGCTCTATCGATCTGTTCTTCCCGAACCTTAAGCCCGTCAATACCCTGTATTGCCGTTCGCAGGCATTCTGTTTTATGCGGGCAGGCAAGGCATGTTTCCGGTGTATTTCGTAAACCGTCTTCTCCCATGGGAAATACGGTTTCAAGCTGCGCAAAGCAGTCAGGCAGCCGCTTTTTTTTCTCGGCCATTGGATAATTAATTCTAATTTATTATATTTATTTTATCTGCGTATCAAATTCCCGGCCCATCCGGACGATGTGGCCCTGATCTGCAAAACTATAATAGCAATTGTCACCGATGATAATATGTTCATGAACGGTGATGCCCATCACTTTCCCCGAAAATACAAGCTGCCGGGTGATGGCAATGTCTTCGGGGGACGGCTTTGGATCTCCCGAGGGATGGTTATGGGCAAAAATCAGTGCTGCAGCCTTATGTCTGAGGGCCGAATCCACCACCTCCCTCGGATAGACGCTGCTGGCGGTTAAAGTTCCCTTCGAATGGGTTTCGGTGGAGATTACCCGGTTTTTGGAGTCCAGAAAAATAATTTTGAAATGCTCGCGGGTTTTATCTCTGATGTTGTGATAAAGATAATCAAAAAGTTCCTTTGAATTGTTAACCGGACTTTTATTGATCAACTTCTTTTCAAGGTATCGGTCTGATACTGCTTTTATCAGTTTAAGTCCAAAGGAATTTTTGGGCCCGATGCCGTCCACCTGACAGAGTTCATGACTGGATGCTTCCATGACCGCCTGTAACGTTTTGAACCTCAACAATGCAGCCTTGGCCATTGCCTTGCAGTCTTTTCGGGGCGTACCGAGTGTCAGCAACAGCT
>JBAVYC010000885.1:0-3785 GCA_049698595.1 Desulfobacterales bacterium
GACATTGCCGAATCTGATAAGGACGGTGACTATTTTAAATACGGTTTGGCACCTTGAGAACGGCATGAAGCAAATGATTGAACGAAAATCCGTCTAATTGATTTGTTGGGCTTCGCCCCTTGAAATCATATCGCGTTCAATACCGATCGGGCTCAACCCAACCTACCCAAAACCGGACTTTTCGCTCAGGCACTAATTATGTAATTCAATGGAGAAGTACTATGAGTTCAACAGTTAACCCTGATTTGTTACTCGATCTGAAAGAATTTGGGGTAAAGGACGCTGCCACATGTTTTAACTGCGGCAACTGTACGGCGGTGTGCTCATTATCAACCGAGTCCACACCGTTCCCAAGAAAAACCATCCGGTATCTGCAGCTCGGACTGAGTGACAAACTGATGCAGAGTCCGGAGCCCTGGTTGTGTTACTACTGCGGAGATTGCAGCGAAACCTGTCCGCGGCAGGCGAATCCCGGTGAAGTAATGATGGGCCTCAGACGCTATTTGACTTCGCGTTACGACTGGACGGGGTTCTCCCGCTTGTTTTACACTTCAAAAATATTTGAAGTGCTGTCCATTCTGGTAGTGGCTGCCCTGGTGGGCTTGGGGTTTTATCTTTTCCACGGTCCCATGCTGACCGATCGGGTGGCGCTAAATGTGTTCGCTCCCAATACCACCATTGAAATTTTGGATCTTATTATGCTGGTGGTGCTGTCTTTTTTTCTTTTGAGCAATGCCTTCCGAATGTCCAAAGCGGTGATGGGAAATGCCGGTCCATTTAGCGGCAACGTCAATTCAGACGGAACAAAGGCGGCGCAACCGGCCATTTTGATCTTCGGAATTTCCGTGCAAACCTACCTTAAGGAGGCAAGGGAATTTGTGGTGCAGTTTTTTACCCAAAAACGATTTGATACCTGCGGCACTCCTTCTCAGCGAGCCCAGTGGTTTGTCCATCTGCTGATCATGACCGGATACTCGGTGGTGTTTTTGCTGGTGGTCGTGGGTATCCGATGGTTTCAGCGCGATGAAATTTATGCCTTCTGGCATCCGGTGCGTCTTCTGGGTTATTATTCCACTTTCGCTATTTTATACGGCGTTACTTACGCCATCATGGGGCGGCTCAAAAAGAGTAAAAGCGTTTATGAACACACCCATTCAACGGATTGGGCGTTTTTGATTCTGTTGTGGCTGACAACGTTTAGTGGAATTCTGATTCACTTTACACGGCTTTTGGAATTGCCGCTGACCACTTACTATATCTATGTGATTCATCTAATGATCGCAGTACCCATGCTGGTGATCGAAGTCCCGTTTGCCAAATGGACTCATCAGCTCTATCGGCCTTTGATGTTGTATCTGATGAAAGTCAAGGCCAGGGCCGAAGCCTAATTTGATTGAATATTTTCGAGTGAACAATGAATATTTAAGGTCTGCCTGCGGCGGATCAATTTAAAAAAAAGCCTATCAAAAAAATTTCGGAGCGAAGCGATTCCTTCATTTGTCAATAATCATTTTATTTGTTCCGGCTTGACCGGAATACGATACTAGAAAGGAGAAACCATGACGGAAAACAAAGAAGAAAAAATACTGTATATCGGCACCTGTGCCGGTGAGAATCCGGAAAAAGCGGCGATGCCGTTTGTGATGGCTTGTGCCGCCCTGGCCATGGACATCAAGGCGACCATTGTTTTGCAGGGAAATGGCGTATACCTGGCCCAAAAAGGATATGTTGATAAAATGCTTCCCGGCGGCGGGTTTCCGCCGATGAAAGAGCTGCTGGCAAATTTTTTGGAACTTGGGGGAAAACTGAAGGTCTGTGTGCCCTGCATTAAAGAACGCCATATCGATGAGTCCGAATTGGTTGAAGGTTACCAGACAACCGCTGCCGGAGCTTTAAATCTTGAAGCCTTAGAAGCCGATGCCGTCATAGCATATTAAATGAGGATTAAAAAATGCTATCCAATACCATTGACCAATTACCGAATCGAATCACTGATCTCGTAGCGCTCAAAGAAAAAGGGATTGAAGTTAGCTGTAATCCTTCCTTTGAGATCCTGCCGGTGGACTTTGCCCATCGGGATAACCAATTTCAAGCATTCATCTTTCTCTGCCGTTTTAACGGCAGCATCGATGGACATGAATACATGTTCAGAAAATGCTATGCGCGGGGGTGTCCGCACAACCTGTGCCCGCATGTATCCCAAGCCGTGATGATCGCCAACCGATACTTGCAAAGAGACTACAAAAAGCTGGAGGATGTCGGCGTGCAGGTGGAAAAAAAGTTGTTCACGTTAGAGGATATGGTGATCAAATTCGATAGTATCAAGGAAGAACAAGGCCCCCTTCTGACGATTCATGACTATATCAATATTGCCAAAGAAGGAAATGAGGTCGCAGTGGAATTGGAGTTGGAATTTGTTACCGGAGTGGAGCATTTTGCCAATTATCAAAACCAGCAGGTTTTCCTGATGGTCGATTTTGCCGTAACCATGCTGGACAAGACTCACCATTATGAGCGCTGTCTGGCCTGTTATGAGGCCGAAAAAGAACAGCAGGATAGATCACAGGCGATAAATATTGCCAATGAACGTTTAAAGCTACTGTGGGAAGAGTTCGACCGGGCGTCGGTTAAATATGAGAAGCGTTTTTTCGAATAAAAAGCAAACTTTCGGACAACTCATTATAAGAAGAGCGCTTATTCAACCCGAAGGGAGGTCCTATTATGTACGCATTGATTTATGACCGATTCGAACCGGCAGATGTCGAAAAGGAGGTTATCTCCGTACACAAGACGCGAAAGACTGCCGAAAAAGCTTTGAAAGAACGGCAAGATAAGCTGGGCAGAAGAGTCTGGGAATGCAATACCCGGATAGTCTGGGTGTACGATCGGGTGCACGCAGGTGATAAATTGACAGCGAAATCTTTTGACACCTGGGCGCCGGGTGAAGAAATTCCTATGGGGGACCGGGTTCCTGATGGGGATTAATGACGCATTGCCGAATAGACACAATTTAAATAACTAGAAAAACCTAAATTGGATCAGTATAAATAGATTTTTTTTTAAAAAAGGAAAAAATTAAGTGCACGCTACTATTCAAAAACCCATTGAAGAGATTATCAAATTTATCAAACCCGGTGAAAAGGTGTTCGTCGTCGGCTGTAACAATTGCGCCTGGAAATGCCATTCCGGTGGCGAGGAAGAAACCGAGAACATGGCCAAGCGCCTGCTCAAAAGAGGCGTCCAAATTGCGGGGTATACGGTGCCGGGACCGCAAGGAATGTCCTTGTGTAAATTGGACCATACCCGCAAGGTGCTGATGGAAGATTATGCCGACCAGTTCAAAGAGGCGGATTCTTTTCTGGTCCTGGGCTGCGGCCAGGGTGTGCATACGGTCATCGATGCCACCAATGGCGGGATGGTGCATCCCGGATGTGACACGATCTTCGGCGGAGAAACCGTATCTGAAACCGAAATCAACGAATATTGCTCGCTCTGTGGTGAATGCATTGTAGAATATACTGGAGGACTTTGTCCCATTACCCTGTGCGCCAAAAGTCTTCTAAACGGCCCCTGCGGTGGTGCCGAGAACGGAAAATGCGAGGTGGACAAAAATCGGGATTGCGGATGGATATTGATTTATGAACGCCTGGATTTGCAGCTGATGAAGATGGAAAAAAAAATTGAGGCCGGCGCCGAGTTTTTTCAAACCCAGGCTGTGTATGATGTCAAGGTTTTCGAAAGATTCATTAAAAAAGCCGAAAAATTAGGGCGGCCTATCCAGGCAG
>JBAVYC010000886.1:0-1995 GCA_049698595.1 Desulfobacterales bacterium
TCGCCGGCAGCAACTGGAAAGATTATAAAATCATGGACAATGGGGACCGTATCCGGCTGCAGCCGGGAATCATCGGCGGTTTGGCCAACGGCTACCTGGCTCCGTTCGGCAGAAAAATCGGCCCCGATCCGGCATCCATCAATGCCGCCATGATCGGGGGAATTGCCGCCAACAACGCCAGCGGCATGTGCTGCGGCACCTCTCAAAACAGCTATCGTACCGTCAGCAGCATGCGTATCATTTTACACGACGGTACTTTGCTGGACACAGGGGATCCTCAGAGCCGCATGAGTTTCTGCAAAACCCATCCCAAGCTGGTGGCGGACATCGAAAACCTGGGCCGCAAGGTAAAAGACAACCCTGTCCTGGCCGACCGTATCCGCCGCAAGTTCAAAATCAAAAATACCACCGGCTATAGTTTAAACGCCCTGGTGGATTACGAGGACCCCATTGACATCATCGTACACCTGATGATCGGCTCGGAGGGTACCCTGGGATTTATATCCGAAATTGTTTACAACACCGTGGTTGAACATCCTTACAAGGCCAGCGCGTTGATGATTTTTCCACATATCGAAAATGCCTGCACCGCCGCGGCCGTGGTCAAACAACAGCCGGTGACCGCCGCCGAGGTCATGGATAGGGCCTCCTTACGTTCAGTGGAAAACAATAAAGGCATGCCGTCTTTTCTCAAACAACTTTCCGAGACCACCACGGCGCTGCTGGTTGAAACCCGTGCCCATACCGCTGAAGAGCTGCAAAGCAATATAAATGCGATCGTCCATTCACTGGAAAATCTAGAAACAGAGCACCCGCTTGAATTTACGGATAAAGTGGACGAGTATACCAAGTTGTGGAACATCCGCAAAGGGTTGTTCCCTGCCGTGGGTGCGGTTCGTACCATCGGCACCACCGTTATCATCGAGGATGTCGCCTTTCCAATTGACAAACTCGCCGAGGCCACCCTTGAACTCCAAAGCCTGTTCGCTCGCTATCATTATGATGAGGCCATTATATTCGGCCATGCCCTGGAAGGAAATCTTCATTTCGTATTTACCCAGGATTTCAACACCGCCGAGGAAGTCGAACGATACCGCCGCTTCATGGACGATGTCTGCAAAATGGTGGTGGAAAAATATGACGGATCACTGAAAGCCGAACACGGAACGGGGCGCAATATGGCGCCCTACGTTGAATTGGAATGGGGCAAAGATGCCTATCAACTCATGCAGGATATAAAAAAAATATTCGACCCTAAAAACCTGCTTAATCCCGGGATCATTATTAACCCCAATCCGCTGGCCCACATTGAAAATCTCAAACCGCTCCCCGAGACCAATCCGATCGTCGATAAATGCACGGAATGCGGATTTTGTGAAACGAGCTGCCCCTCAAAAAATCTTACCCTGACGCCCAGGCAGCGCATTGTGATCCAGCGCGAAATTTCAAGGCTGCGATCCACCGGTGAAAACGCGGCCAGGCTCCGGCAAATGCAAGCTGATTACATCTATCAGGGCGAACTCACCTGTGCGGTCGACGGCATGTGCGCCACGACCTGCCCGGTGGCCATTAACACCGGAGAACTCACCAAGGCCCTACGACATTTCGATACCCGAGACGAACAAACACAAAAATGGGCCGATCGGATCGCCGGTAATTTTGACCGGGTTGCCGGCATTCTGCGTATGGGCCTTAAGATTGGCCACCTGGCCCACACCTTACTCGGCTCGTGGACGATGGAAAAAATCACCCGGTTGGCACGACGCACCAGCGGCAACCGGATTCCGCTTTGGAGCCGATATATGCCCCGCGGTGTGAATGCACCGGCTGGAAATACCGTACGCCATTCGGCACCTTTGCAAGTGGTCTATTTCCCCTCCTGCATCAGTCGGACCATGGGCCCGGCCAAAGGAGACCCGGATCAGGATCCCCTGCACGAGGTCACCCTCAGGGTTCTTATCAGGGCCGGCTATGATGTCATTTACCCGGAAAACA
>JBAVYC010000887.1:0-5526 GCA_049698595.1 Desulfobacterales bacterium
AAAGAAAGCATGATTTTCAGCAGCCCACCCGGCAGGTATTACGCTTTGTTGCACCTGAATTCAACCAGACGCCTTCGCATGGTTTCAATGCCGGTTAATTTAAAACGGGAAATCGCTTCGCGATAGGATCCGGGGTTTTCAAGCAGGTTAAAAATTTTATCCCTTAAAATATCGGGTGCATAATCCGCCCAGGGGATATAATCCACCAGATTTTGCCGGTGAAAAGCCCGTGCGCGAATAATTTGCTCCTGCCGGGGGGTCTCCCGTGGAATGACCAGGCTGACAGTTCCCTGGCCGAGGATCTCACAAAGGGTGTTATAGCCTCCCATACTGACAACGATATCGGCCGCCGCGAATATTTTTTCCATCTGACGATAAAAATGGTAGGTTCGCACCCCCAGCCGTCTGGCCCGCTTGAAAACATCCTTTCTTTCCTGTTTCGGCATGAAGGGGCCTGTGATCAGGACGCTTTTATACGGCGGGGCAGGGCTGAAAGATTCAAGCATCGCCAGATAGGTATCCATAACCCGGTAACCGTCGCCACCGCCGCCGGTGGTGACCACCACCAGTTTTTCACCGGCTTTGAGCCCGAGCTCTTTCGTGACCTTGCGTACGGCCTCTTTGCCCGGCATTTTACGGGGTATATATCCGGTGAAATACATTTTCCGGCTGATGGATTCTGAGATGTCATATTCAACTATGGGATCATAAAACGCCTGATTCCCATAAATCCATATCTCACTGTAAAGCTTTTCCAGGTGATCATATACCTTTTTTTCCTTCCAATCTCTTTTGACCGTCTCCGCATCGTCCATAACATCCCGCAGCCCGAGAATGGACCGGGTGTCCGGACGACATCTCCGGAACCACTGCAGCGTAGGCAAAATCTCTTTTTTCAGTCCCAGCGGTTCCTTATCCACGATAAAAAGGTGCGGCTGAAAGGTTTTAGCCGTGGCGGTGATAATATTTTTACGGATATCGAGGGCATGCTGAGCATTGATTTTAATGGAGAGGGGCAGATATTCATCGTTGGTTTTTTTGATCATTCCCGGAATTCGGACAAAATCGATTCGGTCCGGAAACGAGAAACGACCGGCGATCGGAGAACCGGTCAGGATCAGGATGTTGATGCGGGGTCCCAGTAGATGGGATGCGATGGCCATCGTTCTGCGAATGTGCCCGAGACCATAGGTGTCATGGGAGTACATCAAGATGTTATAGGTCGAGTTGCGGGCCATTGCCTTTTCAGGTCACCACTTGTCATCGTTAAGCTGTATAAGTTCAGCCAACCGTTGCGAACTCTGCCGGCCCGATGAAATCTCTGTTGCACTGAATTCATCGGAGCGCTAAATTATTACGAAAAGTTTTTTGCGAATCCCCTATATCACATCCGGCAAGTCACATCAAACTTTACCGTCAAAATTCGCTTTGCGGGCTATCCATTGCGCTGCCCTTGCTCAAATGGATTCGTCGTTTAGGCCCACGAACCTGACAGCTGAATTCGCCGAGATCCGGTGTGCAATCCGATTTAGATAAAAGCTTATAATGGGAAACGGTTGGTATTGTCAAGAAATCGTCGTATTTTAATTCTCTAATCCTTCCCTTTAGCACACTATTTTGTTATAGGTCTCCAGAAAGTGAAGAATCCTGGTGCAAACGACCAGGTTTTAGGAGTTAGATCCAATTTCCTCCGTGGCCGCCTGGTTTGCCTGGAAAAAGGTTTCAGGTTTCAGTGTTCAGTATTTAGAATTTAGCGACCCGCCTTCCTGACACCCGAAACCTGACACCTGACACCAATACTCTGCGTTACTAAATAGCCGGAATAGCCGGCACCCTGGCTGCCCCGCAGGGGCCATTTTTTCCGAGCGTAGTCCCGGATATAGCTTAGTTGCAGAACTATTGTGGAAAATTTAACGCTCAGCTGAAAGTCTGACCATGAAAGTGAACACCCAGCGCCTCATCGACCGCTACATCGGAACGATTATCTGCCGCATATTTTCGGTGTATTATCGATGTTGTAAAAAAGAACCCAAGCCGGTCGAAATAAAAAAGGTACTCATCATCCTATTGTCCGAAATGGGGGCCCTGGTTTTGGCCTACCCCATGTTTCAGCGTCTCAAGGAAAAATTCCCGGATGCCGCGCTGCATGTCATGCTGTTTGAGAAAAATCGTGAGGTGGCGGAATTGCTGGGGGTCATTCCGCCGGAGAATATTTTAACGATCAACGATAAATCCATGCCGGCATTTATAGGGGATGCAGCCGGCGCCTTGTCCAGCATGCGCAAGATTAAATTTGACGCCGTCATCGACTGTGAGCTGTTTTCAAGGATCAGCAGTATTCTGGCATTTCTCAGCGGCAGTGCCGTGCGGGTCGGATTTCATCCCCATACCCAGGAGGGCTTGTACCGCGGAAATTTTATGAATCGGCCTGTGCTTTACAACCCCTATCATCACATCTCCCGGCAGTTTTTGACGTTAGTCGAAGCCATAGATTCCGACAACCATCCAAAAGCCAAACGCCGGGTTCCGGATGAAACGTTGACGATCCCGACACTCGAAATCGGGCAGAAAGAAATCGAAAACGCCAAAATTAAATTGTATGCTAGCGCCCCGGCAATCGAGGGTAAAAAAATCGTGCTCCTCTATCCCGGGGGTGGTCTGCTGCCGATTCGGGCCTGGCCGCTGGATTATTATTGCCGGTTGGCTGCAGAATTGCTTCACAAAGGATATGCCGTGGGCATCATCGGCCTGGCAGACGACAAGGACGTCGCCGAAGTCATTTTATCCCATAACCGGAATCAAAGCTGTGTGGATTTAACCGGTTACACCAAAACCATCCGGGAGTTGATGACAATATTTTATTTTTCAGCGCTTCTGATCACCAACGACGGCGGCCCCGGCCACTTCGCCGCCATGACGCCCATTCCCTCAATTATCTTTTATGGTCCGGAAACACCCACCCTGTATGGCGCCATGAATGAAAACGCCGTCAATTATTATCTGAATTTTTCATGCTCGCCATGTGTAACCGCTTACAACCACCGCAAATCACCCTGTGATGGGGACAATTTATGTTTGAAGAACATCCAACCGGAAAAGGTACTGGCGAGGGCAATCGAAATATTGGAGGGCGAAATGTTTGAAAAAAATGCTCAAAACCCGTAACCGGTTGTATGTTGTTAGTTGTGTGTTAACAGACAACTGACACGTCCGCCTAAGTAAAGGACTTCAGCCTCGACTGAATGAATGCAATCTGGCACCCATAAAATATCACAGGCAACATATAGGACGCTGTTCTGGCTCTTTTTAGCCTTGATAACCGTTTTCCGCCTGTTTTTCGCCGACAAGTTCGGTCTTGGGGTGGATGAATCCCATTATTTGCTTTACGCCCGCCACCTGGCCTGGGGCTACTTCGATCATCCCCCCATGGTGGCCTTTCTGGCCGCCCTGACGACCCTGTTTGGCGAAAGTGTTTTTTGGGTCCGATTAGGGCCGATCATATGCTCGACCATCAGCCTGATCATTCTGCGATACCTGGCGCTGGAACTTTATCGGGATGAACGCGTGGCCTTTGGGGCGGCGATTTTACTGCAACTGATGCCCTATCAGCACCTGTTGATGGTGGGGTTGCTGCCGGATGCGACGCTAAATGTTTTCTGGTGCGGCACATTGCTGGCGGTGCGGCGCGCCATGAATTCCGGTAAATGGTCAATGTGGATCCTGGCAGGACTGTTATTCGGGGGTGCCCTGCTGAGCAAATACCACGCGCTATTGCTGGCTTTATGTCTGCTGGGTTATTTCATCACCTCAGCCCATCATCGTTTCTGGTTAAAAAAGGTTCAACCCTATATTGCGGTACTGATCGGCCTGATGGTATTTATGCCCAACATTATCTGGAACGCTCGCCATGACTGGATTTCCTATGCGTATCAACTCGGCCAGGGTGCCGGTGACGGCCTTGATGCCGGCAAGTTTCTGATAGCCGTCGGCGGACAGCTCGGTGTCTGGTCGCCCGTCATTTTTGGGCTTCTGATCGCCGTTTTTATCGTCATTATCCATCAACAAAAAATCAGCGCAGCGGATCGCTTTGTGGTTTGGACCAGCATCCCGATTTTTATTTTTTTCTGCCTGGCCGGTTTAACCAGCAAGATTCTGCCACACTGGACCTCCGTGGGGTGGTGGACCGGATCCATAGCGGTTACGATGGTAATTTTACAAAAAATCCCCCGCTCAAACCCATCCGCCAAACGCTGGCGCCGCTGGTCCGCAACGGCCGGGGTGACGGGGTTGGCGATGACCGCTTTGCTTTATATGGTGCTGTTTCTGCCGGTGGTCGGTCCGGCCTACAATTGGGCAAGGACGGTTTCCCTAAGCCTGAACCGGCAATTTCCAGCCATAAAACCCCTCAAGCCTTTTGAAACCGGCTTTGACATCAGCAATGAGCTTTTCGGCTGGCAGGACATCGCCCAACAGGTGGAAACCATTCGGTCGCAAATGCCGCATCCGGCAACCACCTTTGTGTTTGGTCATCGTTTCCATTCGACCAGCCAGTTGGCCGTTTATCTGCAACCCACTACCATTGCGACGGCCCTGTACCACGGGTATAGCCAGTATCGGCTCTGGTTTGCTGCTGAAAAACACGTCGGCTGGGACGCCCTGTTTATTATTGATCAAAAACGCCATCAAAAGCGTGCCGCGCGCTACCGACCCTTGTTCATCAAGATGGACCCGCAACCGATAGAAATCAGAATTCTTCGCCACGGCCGGTTGGCCCAGAAATTAGAAGTTTATAAATATTTTGGATTTAAAGGTGAGTATGAAAAGTAGGGCGCAATCCCGTACAAATACTTGACAATTAGTGCTATGACGATATATAGATATATATATCATATTCATGGAGAACGATATGGCAAATGTAAGAACCATCATAACGCTTTCGGAAGAAGACAAACGCTGGCTGGAAAGTTACAGCAACCTGCATCATGTTTCAGTTGCTGAGGCAATCCGCCAGGGAATCCGCAAATTGAAAGAAATGGAGCTCCACGAGAATTACCGGGCGCTGGTACAAAACAGCAGAGGCCTTTGGAAAAAGGGGGATGGACTGGCCTACCAAAAAAAAATCAGAGCGGAATGGAATTCATGATGATTGAGAGGCTGATCGATTCCGTGATTATTATTGATCATTTAAACGGTATAGACAAAGCCACCCAGTTTGTCTTAAATTTAGATCCACGGCAGACGGCGATTTCAGTGATAACCCGGGCGGAAATTCTAACCGGCGTTCATGAAGATCAGCAGGTAGAAATAATTCACCTTCTCGATCAATATAAACTATTGATTATAGACAAATCAATTGCGGATCTTGCAGCAAACCTGCGCAGGAAATATGGTTGGAAGTTACCGGATGCGTTCCAAGCTGCATTGGCACAATATCACAAAGTAAAATTGAGCACTCGAAATTCCAAAGACTTCCAACCCCAAAAACATGATTTTGTCGAAATCCCATACACTTTGTAGCCCCACACC
>JBAVYC010000888.1:0-1702 GCA_049698595.1 Desulfobacterales bacterium
GTAAAGGGTGCCGCCGGAATGTTTCGAATAATGGCGACCGATAGAACACCACGTTGGGCCATCTGCCGGCTCAGGCGGTTCAGACGCCGACCACCCAGTTTGCGAACCGTCTGTTTGCCCAGCCTGGAACCGATCAGGTAAGTTGTCAATGCGTTTAACAGACAGCCACTCAAGGCATAGATGGTTCCCCAGCCCGGCGCAAAAACCATGGCCGTCACACCAACCAGCAGGGTGATGGGGACCATGACCAATCCACCGACAACATAGGCTCCCAAAACGATCAAAAAAGCGAGCGGATGGTTGTGAATTGCACGCGACCAGGCGGCTAAATTTTCGGTGCTCATCCATTCTGAAAGGGGGGACCAACGCCAGGCAGCCGCCAGCGCGAATAAAATCAGCAAAACGCCGGTAATTTTTATGACCGGTCTTATGGTTGCCCGCCCGTTGTCGTCCGATACGAAGCTATCCACCATGCGGTCAAATTCGATCGGGGTCTCCGGATCCAGCAGCTCGTGGTCCGGAACGAGGGATGCTGCATCAACAGGCAATGAGTATGCATATTCCAGTTTTTCCAAGCGGCGGCCGGATGCGGCGGACAAGGATTCGATGGTTTGGATCAATGACTTCTTATCAGAGAGAGTGCTGGAAACGGCATCCGCCGACACATTCAGATGCTCAGCCAGCAACCGGTTGCGCAGTGCCGCAATCGGCTCGGCAACCCTGTCCTTGCCCTCCGCCTCGATGGCCAAGCAGCATTCGGAATCAAGCCCCATCGAACGGTTGCTTAAATTGGCGCTGCCGATGATGGCCAGCTGGTCGTCGGCAATCATTGTTTTTGAATGCACATATGCCGCGGTTTTTCCATCACTCAAAGCCGGATAAAAAAGCCGCAGCCGGTCGTGTCGATCGGCTGCAAACAGGTTTTTTAAAATTCGCGCGCGTAAGGCATCCATGGTGCTTTGCTCCAGCCAGCCGCTGGATTCCCGGGGAAGGGCCAGGACGATCTCGGGCCCTTTGGCTTCGGACAGGCTATTGGCCAGCACCTTGGCGATCGTGGTGGATGTAAAATATTGGTTTTCAATGTAAATAAATTTTTCGGCAGCCGCAATGCCGTCACTGTAAAGCTTTTGTACTTCACGCACTTCCTGACGGCCCTTATATGCGGGCAGGGTCCGTGCGATGGCTATTTTTACATCTTTCAGGTCAGGCCTCAGATCTTTTGGCCAGGGCTCAGCGGATTGGCTGTCCTGGAAATCAATCGGGGTGCCTGTCGCCATGGCCCAGCGTTCGCTGAATAATTCACCCAGTGCGGCCGCAGCCTCTCCTGACACTGCCATTTGGAGATCATGAACCGGGTTGTAAGGTTTGTCGTTTGGATCTTTGCGCCGCGGATCTTCGACTTCGTGCTGCGGGGTATCCCAGCGGCTGTTAGACAAATCCATACCGCCGCAAAATGCCAGGCGGTTGTCAATGACCACGAGTTTCTGGTGCTGGGATGCGCCGATCGGATGCTCATCGTCCAAATGAAAATGAATGTGCTGGTGCGTTTTCCATCCCAGATTGAAGATCGGGAGCCATTCCCGCTCCCGAACGTACAGCATCGGAAAATCCCAGGCGAGGACATATACCTGCAGTCCGCGGGTACGTTTCGTTTTGGCGTTCAAAAAAGGGCCCAAGCTCTGCGGATCGGCATCCGTATCGC
>JBAVYC010000889.1:0-4349 GCA_049698595.1 Desulfobacterales bacterium
ACCTTGATCCCTTGACAACACAGGATCTGAAGTTCTCCGGCTTTCCCGCAGGGTAAATAACATGGCAAAAATCGACCCTATTTTTTGAATTCACTATTGGGGATTTCCAGGAAATAGTGGTTTCAATATGTTTTTCCATATAATAACAGACTATTATCGATATTTTCCATTTTGTTTATGCAACCATGGGGTTTACTCAAACCCTCCCTTCTGCTATGCTTCGCCAATTACCCAGATGTCACCTGCAGCTAACGGACCCATGCATCCGCTTGTTCTTCCAGGCCAGAAACTTCATGGAATTTCTGGAAACCATCGCTCGGCAGAAGGCCGATGAAGATGAATCTTTCTGATTTGATGAATAGCACGCTGCTGCTTGATCTGGAGACGACGCGGTCGGGAAAAATCAGACAAGTAGGGGCAGTTTTAAACGGTCACATTTTTGAAAGAACCGAAAAAGCCGGCTCGAAGGCTGTTTTAGAACAGCTCGACAAACTTGCCCAGAAAGCTGATTTTGTTTTGGGCCACAATCTGCTGGGCCACGATTTTCCGATCCTAAGAGCCGCATCGCCATGGCTGCAGATTCTCAAAAAGCCGGTGATTGATACCCTCTACCTGTCGCCGCTGGCCTTTCCTCAAAATCCATATCATCGCCTGGTCAAAAACTATAAACTGGTCAGATCCAGCATCAACAGCCCCGTTGAGGATGCCAGGCTGGCCGCTTCTGTATTTGCGGATCAATGGGAGAGTTTCGTCACTCTGTCAGAGGAAAAGGCAACCCTTATCGATTTTTATCGCTTTTGTTTTCAAGACAGCCTTTTCAATACCTTTTCGGGAATGGGGATTTCAACGGTTTTGGCTATGATGGCCCCTGAGATGATCCAAAACCCTGACAAGGCACTTGGATGCTTTGTGGAGCAGACCACCGGAATCGTGTGCACTAACGCGGTCAAAGAGACGATTTCCAATGTGCTGACAAAACCTGAAAGGCAACCGGCAGCCGCATACTGTATGGCGTGGCTGCAGGTGGCCGGCAGTAATTCGGTCCTGCCGCCCTGGGTGAGACATCGATTTCCCGAGATACCGGCCATCATCAGAACCCTACGACAGGATCCTTGCGGCAGTTCAGACTGTGACTATTGCAGGGAAAGCCATGACCCGGAGCGACAACTGACCCGCTTTTTCGGTTATCCATCGTTTCGTGAAAAACCCCAAACCGATCAAAACGAAAGCCTGCAAAGGGCGATTGTACTCGACTGCATGGGTGACAGTCCGGTAATGGGGATTTTGCCTACCGGTGGCGGTAAGTCACTTTGCTACCAGTTGCCGGCCCTGGTGCGTTACTGGCGGTGTGGGGCCCTGACCATAGTTATTTCCCCGCTCCAGGCCTTGATGAAAGATCAGGTGGACAACCTCGTCAAAAAGACGGGGACCCTGTTTGCGGAAGCCATCAACGGGCTCCAGACCCCACCGGAGCGCGGGGAGGTATTCGAGCGGATCAGACTGGGAGATACCGCTATCTTGTACATTTCCCCCGAGCAACTTCGCAGCACCGCTGTCAGAAATGTTTTGAGGCAACGCGAGATCGGTTGCTGGGTATTCGATGAAGCCCACTGTTTGTCCAAGTGGGGGCACGATTTCAGACCGGACTATCTTTACGCAGCCCGCTTCATTCGTGAGTTCGCCAAGGAACAGAATCAGCCGGTACCACCGATCTGCTGCTTCACGGCCACCGCCAAGAAAAGTGTCATCGAGGAAATCGGCAGCCATTTTCGTGAAGAACTCGACCAGGAGCTGTGTCTATATGCAGGTGGTGTGGAACGGGAAAACCTTTCCTTCGAAGTCATTCCGGTGTCCGTGGCGGAAAAGCTCGAGAAAACCCATGCAATTATCGATGAGCATCTCAATGCGACGGATGATCCGGCGGGTATCATCGTCTATGCGGCAACTCGAAAAGCGACCGAGGAAATAAAAGATTTTCTGCATCATCAAGGCCTGCTTGCTGAGGCATTTCACGCCGGGCTGGACGCCAAGACGAAACGGGAGATCATCGAGGCTTTTGTGGCCGGGCAGATTCCGGTTATCTGCGCCACCAATGCGTTTGGTATGGGGATCGACAAAGAGAACATTCGGCTCGTGTTGCACTACGAGATGCCCGGTTCTTTGGAAAACTACATCCAGGAGGCCGGGCGCGCCGGCCGTGATTCGATGCCGGCGCGTTGCATTCTTTTGTACGATCCGCAGGATGCCAACAAGCAGTTTGGGATAGGTGCGCTAACCGAAGTGAAACGAAACGAGATTGCGCGAATCCTGCGTGCATTGCGGCGCAAGAAGCGAAACCAATACGGTGAAATCGTTGTCACCAGCGATGAATTGCTGCGGGATGATGATCTGGCCGATATGCACCAACTCAAACCTGATTTCCGGGACACGAAGGTCAAGGCTTCCATCGCCTGGCTTGAGAGGGCCGGTTTCTTGCAACGCAACCAGAACCTGACTGAAGTTTTCCAAGGTAAACCGCTGGTTGAATCCCTTGAAGAAGCACAGAAAGTAATTGATCGGCTCAACCTGGGCCTGCAAGCTAAAAACCTGTGGCTCAATATTCTGCACTACATCATTAACAGCGCAGAAGGCCGTGGCATCCGGGCGGATACTATTGCCGAAGCGCTGTTTCCAGAAATGGAAACCTTGCTGGAAATGGAAAGGGTAACAGGGCTGACGGCCGCCCAGATAGTAATAACGGCCCTGCATGACATGGCGGATGCCGGCTTGATCGACCAGGGGATTCTGCTGTCGGCTATTTTTCGACCGCAAGGGAAAAACCAGGCGCCGAAGGTTTTCCAGGCGGCTTGTGATCTCGAAAGCAAACTGGTCAGCCTGCTGCAGGAAGAGGATCCCGATGCAGATGACGGCAACTGGGTTGGACTTAACATCCGCCGTCTCAACCAGAAGCTGAACAACGAAGGATATGAAACCAGCCCGGATGTTCTGCGGCAGTTGATTAAAGGCATATCATATGACGGGAAAGGCTTTGCCGCTTCCCTGGGCAGCTTCGAGCTCAGATATATCGACCGCAATCGCTACCAGGTAAGACTTCAACGCAGTTGGGAAAATATCAGAAGAACCATTTTTTTGAGACAGAATGTCGCCCATGTGATTTTGCAAACCCTGGTTGAGATGGCTAAGAAACAGGTGGCAGAAACCGGTGGAGAAATGAGCGGTGACGTGCAGCTGTCCTTTACAAGTGACGATCTGTCCGCCGCCATCAAGTCGGACATTACACTGAGTGCGGAGGTAAAAAAGGTCTTGCCTGCAATCGACCGAGCGCTCATGTTCCTGCACGAACAGAAGGTGATCACATTGCAGGGTGGTCTGGCCATCCTGAGGCAAGCCATGACCCTTCGTCTGACCGAGACCGCCAAGGGACGTTATTACAACAAAGGTGATTTTAAGCCCCTGGCGGTTCACTATCGGGAAAAACGCTTCCAGATTCACGTGATGATGCGCTACGCTGCCCTGGCGCTTGAAAAGTTTGCCAAGGCACTCACACTGGTGCTGGACTATTTTGCCTTGGGCCGGACCAAATTCATCAACAAGTATTTTGAGGACGACAAAGATCTGCTGGAAAAGGCCGCCACCGCCGAATCCTATCGTACCATCGTGGAAAACCTGCGAAACCCAGTCCAGATATCTGCAGTCGGCAGCCCCGTCGATGACAACATGCTCATTCTTGCCGGTCCCGGATCGGGAAAAACGACTGTGATCGTTCACCGCTGTGCCAATTTATTGGAGGTCGAGCGGATACCGGCACGTCAGATTCTGGTGCTTTGCTTCAACCACAGCTCAGCGATAGTGCTCAAAAAGAGACTCAGCAAATTGGTCGGAAGGGCGGCAAAAGGGGTAACGGTTGCTACCTATCACGGTGCCGCCATGCGGCTGGCCGGTATTTCGATTCGGGATATGGCCGAATCCCACAATAAAGACAGGATCGATTTCGACGGCATTATCAAGGGGGCGGTAAAACTGTTAAAAGGCGAAAGGGACATTGCCGGGATCGAACCAGACGAGGTGCGGGATCGACTACTGGCCGGATACAGCCATATCCTGGTGGATGAATACCAGGACATCGACGAAGATCAATACGCCCTGGTTTCGGCCATTGCCGGGCGATCGTTCGAAGAGGAAGATGGTCGCTTGAGCATATTGGCGGTGGGAGACGACGATCAGAATATCTATACCTTCAGGGGCGCCAACGTCCGCTTTATTCGCCGATTTCAAGATGACTATCGTGCAAAGATCATTTATCTCGTTGAAAACTACCGGAGCAGTAAGCACATCATTGCCGCGTCGAA
>JBAVYC010000890.1:0-2183 GCA_049698595.1 Desulfobacterales bacterium
GAGAAATCCCGGCAAACTCAACCCGTTTGTCATTTTCGCGGATACCGGAAAGCACCAGCCCGAAGGGTGAATGCCGTATTCTATGTATCAACACGATGCTCAAGATCAGACAGACCAAAATCAGAAAATAAAAATACTGCGGTTTGTTGATGGGGATGCTTAAGCTTCCCAGGGATATGGGGGCGCGCGTGATACCGACCAGCCCGTCGTCTCCGCCGGTGATATCGCGCAGGTTCCAAATCAGCGAAAATACCATCATACCACAGGCCAGGGTCAACATGGCAAAGTAGATTTCGGTGTGCCGAACACAAAAAAAACCGATCACCAGCGCCAGCAGGCAGGCAAAGGCAACACCCACAGCGATACCGGCTAAAGGATGGGGGTTGACGTGCAGCGAGAACAGCCCCAGACCGTATGCGCCGGCCGCATAGAAGGCGGCATGACCAAAGGACAGCAGTCCGGTTCGCCCTAAAAGCAAATTATACCCCAGGGCAAAAATGGACAGAATCATGACGCGTGATGTCAAATACACCGTAAACCGCCCCGCCAACAACCCGATGAGAATCAGAATGGCGATGAACAGTCCCAACAACAGAAGGTTCCATTTTGCCTGCATTTACGAAGCCTCCCCGAAAAATCCCTGGGGCCGCCAGAGCAATATCACGGCCATCAGAATAAAGGTCAAAAACATGTCGAACGTCGGAATATAGCGGGTGCCGAAGGAAGACAGCAACCCGATGATCAGGGCCCCCAGAAAAGCGCCTTTCAAGCTACCCAGTCCGCCGATGACGGCGACCACGAAAGCCTCGATAATAATGGCCTCCCCCATACCCGGTGTCAGCAGTCCCACATAAGGTACGGCCAGGCCGCCGCCCATGGCGCCCAGCCAGGTTCCGAATACGAAAACAGCGGTAAAAAGAGACGGCACCTTCACACCGATGGCGGAAGCCATCTCACGGTCCGATGAAGCCGCCCGGATGATTCGTCCCCACCAGGTTTTTTCAATCAGGCCCCAGAGCCCCAGGGCCACGATGGGGCCGATGATAATGATAAACAAATTGTAGGTGGGGAAATTGCGTCCCAGAATCGGCACCGAACCGCTGAGTCCGGGTACGGTGGGTGATCCCAGCGAGCCGGCGCCCCACACGATCTTGACCAGGTCGTCGAAAAGCAGTACGAAAGCAAAGGTCAGCAAAAGCTGATAGGGCAACTCGAGATGATACACATAGCGCAGGAAAAATCGTTCAACGATAAAACCCACCGCACAGACGATCAGCGGACCGATAATGAGGCCCAACCAGAAATTTTCCCCCATCAGGCTGAGAGCCGAAAAACAGCAGTAGGCCCCCAGCATGTAGAAACTTCCGTGGGCGAAATTTAATACGCCCAAGACCCCGAATATAAGCGTCAAACCGCTTGCGACCAGCCAGATAAACATCCCCGTCGACAAACCAGCCAGGCAGATGTGCACAATGGATTCAAGATTCAAAACAGACCTCCGGCTCAAGTGTTCAAAGGTTCAAACAGCGACCACCAGCAGCTGGGGGCATGAGTAGGGTCCTTGGAAGGGGCCGGGGCCATCTCTGCTGGTTGCCGCTGATCTTTATACGAAACTTCATTAAAATTATTGCGATTATAGGCCGAGGTTAATGGTGGTGGGAGTGGCTTCCAGCCACGATTATTGTCACCTGCTTAACCGGGTTAATCGCGGCTGGAAGCCGCTCCCACAATCAATTTGCGGACAAACAAGTCGTTTCTGCGCCCGCTTGATGAGAAAATTTTTTCATTCCGACAGACAAGGATCGGCCGGATCAATAGGGCGGCGTGGTGCCTTCACCTTCAAAAGGCGGCCGGTTAAAGCATTCGGTTGCGGGAACCATCACCTGTTTACCCATAACTTTAAACGGATACTTCGCATCCGTGACGGTCAATCCCCAGGGGACATCGTATATGGCCTGATGATCCTCCTTGCGAAACATGCGATAACCCGCCGGTGAATCGAGCATCATGCCTTCCATGGCCTCGATTATCGGTGCAGTTTCTTTGGAACCGGTCATTTCAACCGCTTTTTTGAACGCATAAAGGGCCGAATACCCGGTTTCGGACACATAGGCCGGATAGTGGTTCCAGCGTTTGCGGAAGCGATCGACCCAGTCATTGTTGCGGGCGTTATCCGGATAGAG
>JBAVYC010000891.1:0-6015 GCA_049698595.1 Desulfobacterales bacterium
GTGTCTTTCGAATGACAGTCTTTTCTACTTCTTCCAGGTTATAATTTTCGAAAACAACACCGGAAACTTCTTTTTCGGCCTCAGGAAATAAAAAATCCGCCGGCTGCAGCATTTGGGATTCAGCCAGAATCACCGCCCGTTCCAGGGTATGTCTGAGTTCCCGTATATTTCCCGGCCAGTGGTAGCGCTGCAATTTTTTCAAGGCCGGTGCACTGACGCCTGTGATGCTTTTTTTGTATTTCTTTGAAAAAATCGCCAGAAAGTGATCCACCAGCAGCGGGATGTCCTCCTGGCGCTCATACAGCAGCGGCAGCGTAATTTCAACCGTATTCATGCGATATAAAAGATCCTGGCGGAATTCATTTTGGGCGACCATATCATAGATGGGCATGTTGGTCGCACATATCAGGCGAATATCGATATTGCGGGCCGCATTCGACCCCAGGCGGGTCACCCGGCGCGTTTCCAGAACGCTTAGCAATTTTGCCTGCATGGCCAATGACAGGTTGCCGATTTCATCTAAAAACAGTGTGCCGCCGGAGGCCAGTTCAAATCTGCCCGGGCGGTTTTCTCTGGCATCGGTGAACGCCCCTTTCATATGACCGAACAGTTCACTCTCAAAAAGGGTTTCGGCGATTGCGCCCATATCAACGCTGATAAAAACCTCATTGGCACGCGGCGATTGACGATGCAAAGCCCTTGCCACCAGCTCCTTGCCGGTGCCGTTTTCCCCGAGTATCAGAACATCCGCCTCGGTCGCGGCCACTTTGTCGATGGTTGCGAAGACCTGCCGGATAGCCGCACTGACTCCGATCATATCGTGATATCGCTGGTCGATATCATCGCTCAATTGCTTTTGCCGGGAACGAAGCTTGTCCACTTCCAATCGAGAATATCGCAGATTCAAGGCCGAAGATATGGTGGCCAGCAGCTTTTCATTTTGCCAGGGCTTCAGCACAAAATCGGTTGCCCCTGACTTTACAGCCCGCACCGCCATTTCAACATCACCATAGGCCGTAATCAAGATTATCACGGCGGATGGGTCGATTTGCAGAATTTTTTCAAGCCACAGAAAACCTTCGACCCCGCTGGTTGCATCCATGGTAAAGTTCATGTCCAGCAGGATGACATCGTAATTTTCATTGTTCATCAGCACGGGTATTTTTGCGGGATCCTGCTCGGTATGGACCACTGAAAAATGCTGTTTTAAAAACAGCCGGGCGGCCAGCAGCAGATCTTCATTGTCATCGACGACCAGTATGTTACCGGATTTTTTAGGCATGACACAATTCCAATTTCTTTTTAATATTAACCGCAGACCCACGCAGAACGACGCAGACGTCTTTTCACTTCAAACATGAGGTCTGTGTAAGTCTGTGTGTGTCCGTGGCTAAATATTCATTCTTCTCTGCCAAAAGCGTTCCAAACCGCTATAGATTTCAATAAAAAACTGGTTTTTTTCAATTTATTTGGGGCAATCCTAATTAGCTGAGTTTATATGAAATTTAATATACTCATCACCAGCCAAAACCACCTGGTCTTAAAATTCGTTCTTCAATTGAATCCTGCTTTTATCACAACTGTACGAATTCGTACAGTTGCTGTATCAGTAGCGAACACTTTGCAAAACTTGTGCATTCTGTTGAATTGCAGGCTGAATAGCGCTGTTTTAATGAATTTCAAAATATACACCTGTATTTTCAATATCTAAAGCATGTCGCTGCTTCAATTCCCGCATAAAACAAACACTGGCATAACCCTTGCTCAAAACCTTGAAAAAGCCTCTTATTTTTCGCCCGTTGGCCGGTTAGCCTGTTGAGCCGGTTCGCCGGTGTGCCCGTTATAAATGGATTTTAACCTATTAACAACCGGCTCAACAGGCAAACCATCAACCGGCGAACCGGATTTATTCATGATACTAAACTACTTCAAGACCGCAATTCGAAATATCTACAGACATCGGGTTCATTCCATCCTCAGCATTACTGGTCTGGCGGTGGGGATGGCCTGCACCCTGGTCATTTTGTTTTGGGTGCGCTACGAGCTCAGTTTTGACCGCTACCATAAAAATGCCGACCGCATCTACCGCCTGACAACCGACTTTCATTTCGGGACATTCCAGGGAAAATACGCTGTCAGTAATAACTCTCCCGGCCCGACACTCGAGAGAGATTATGCCGAAGTGGAGAAAGCCGTCCGTTTCCATTCGGTATGGGGCATCTCCACCGTTCGCTACAGGGACAGACAATTTGTACAGAGAGGTATCTTTTACGCGGACAATACGGTGTTTGACGTGTTCACGCTTCCGTTGCTGCGCGGGAACCCCGACTCAGCCCTGGCAACTGCATATTCGGTGGTGATTACCAAAGACATGGCCGCCAAATATTTTGACGAGGAAGATCCTCTGGGGAAAGTAATAACAATAAGTAATGCGGTACATAAGAACCTGAATAACGAACCGAATTTTACGGTCACCGGTGTGGTTGAAAAATTGCCGCCGAACTCCCATTTTGCCTTTGACATGCTATTGTCCTATGAAACATTTTTTGTGGGTAATGAAAAGCAACGAGGTCGATGGGCCGGAAATTTCGATAACTATACCTATCTTCTGCTCGCACCGAACACCGACTACCGCGAACTTGAAAAAAAATTTCCGGCACTGATCGAACGCCACCTGGATAAAAACGTGCAGGATGTGGGCGCCAGTTTTGATCTCTTTCTTCAACCCCTGACCAGCATTCACCTCTATTCAAAATTGAAAGGCGACATTGCATACCCCGGAGTCATCGAAGCCGTGGTGGCGTTCGTTGGGATTGCCGTTATGATACTAATTATCGCCTGTATCAATTTCATGAACCTGTCCACCGCCTGTTCCGCCGGCCGGGCCAGGGAAATTGGTGTGCGCAAATCTCTGGGGGCCGACCGCGGCGCGCTGGTAGTTCAGTTCATGGGTGAAACTGTTGTCTTCAGTCTGATTTCACTGTTCCTTGCCCTGGGACTCGTTGAGTTGTTGATGCCGCTGTATGGTTCGATCTTTCCCTGGGAGGTAAAGTTTGAAAATGTATATTCGCCGGGTACAATAGCGGGATTTTTTGCCCTGGCACTGTTGGTGGGTGTCATCGCCGGCAGTTATCCTGCTTTTTTAATGTCTGCTTTTAAACCGCTGCGCGCATTAAAAGGGATTTATGGAAAGAGTGCCGGCAAATCTCGATTCCGGAGCCTTTTGGTGATATTCCAGTTCACCGTGTCGATTGCCCTGATTTTCGCAACTGTCGTCTGTTTTCGCCAGTTTGAATATCTGCAGAACAAAGCGTTCGGCTTTAGTAAAGAGCAGGTAGTCGCCGTGAATATAATGGACACCTCCATTCGAGAACGAACCGACTCGGTCAAAGCGGAACTCACACGGCACCACGGAATCGAGGGGGTCGCTTTCAGCTCCCATTATCCCGGCAGTTCTGCCCGCCAAAACGTATTTGCCCCGCAGGGTTTTGCATATGAGAATATGCAGCAGATGGATGCCGTCAGTGTCGGCACCGATTTTGTTCCCACCATGGAGGTCGAACTGGTAGCCGGTCGCAATTTTTCGGCCGGACATGCCACCGACAACAGTCGGGCCATCCTGATCAATGAGACAGCGGTCAGAAAATTTGGCTGGACAACGGAATCCGCGGTAGGAAAAACCATCACCGAGCTGACAGATATCATGGTTGAAAAAACGATTGTCGGTGTGGTGAAGGATTACCATCAGCGCAATTTGTTTAATACCATTGAGCCGCTGTATATTGAAAACGAACCAAAAGCATTTTATTGCGTATTGATCAAAATCCACCCCGAAAGCATTTCCGAAACACTGGGCTTTCTTGAAAGAAAATGGAAAGAAATCGATTCAACCGGTACCTTTGATTACTGGTTCCTGGACGAAGGCCTTGCAGCAAAATACAAAGACATAAAGGAATTGGGTATGCTGTTTGTTGGGTTCACATGTATCGCAATCCTGATTGCCTGTATGGGATTGTTCGGACTGGCCATGTTTTCCGCCGAGCAGCGCACCCGGGAGATCGGCATTCGTAAAGCACTCGGGGCAACCGTCTCGGATATTGCGATTATGCTGTCAAAATCATTTGTCAAATGGGTGCTGGTAGCCAATATTTTTGCCTGGCCACTTGCTTACTGGTTCACTAAAGACTGGCTGGAAGACTACCCTTTTCGCATCGATGTCGGTGTCGGTCTCTATATCTTTGCCGGCCTGCTGGCGCTGGCGATAGCCTTGCTGGCGGTCAGCTATCAGACCGTCAAAGCGGCGAGGGGGAATCCGGTGGATGCATTACGGTATGAATAACCGCTGGGCCTGTTAGCCCGTTGGCCGGGTATTAAATGGATTCAGATTATTTTGTATCGGGCACACCGGCAACCGGCAAACTTAAAAACCATGGATCGGAAAATAAAAAAAAGGAAGTTAACACCGAAACGGATCATCGGGATTCTCCTGTCGGGCGGATTTCTGGCATTCTGCTTTTATCAGTTCGTTCTGGGTGACCACAGCATAAAACTGAATGTTCAAAAGGAACGCATTTCCATTTCCACCGTTACCGCAGGACCGTTTCAGGAGTTCATCCCGGTCATCGGCACAGTTATCCCCAAGAAAACTATTTATCTGGACGCCGTGGAAGGCGGCCGGGTTGAGAGGCGTTACATCGAAGCCGGGACCTTCGTAAAAAAGGGTCAAAACATTGTAACATTGGCCAACACGGATATGCTGCTGGACATTATGAATCGTGAAGCCGAATTTTTCCAGCTGAACAATGACCTGCGCAATGCACAGCTGATCATGGAACAAAACCGGCTCAACCTTCAATCGAAACTATTGGAACTTGATTTCAAACTTCAACAATCAAAACGAAAATACGAGCGCGAAAAAAGACTTAGAAAAAAAGAAATCATATCGGTTGAACAGTATGAAGACACGAAAACCGAGTACGAATATTTATGCCAAAAAAAAGACCTAACCCAGCGTACCTTTGACCAGGATTGCCGTTTTCGAAAGCGCCAGATTGAACAAATCGAGGCTTCGCTGAAAAGAATGACGGCCAATCTCGAAATCGCCAAACAGAAACTGGAGGATTTGACCATCAAAGCGCCGGTTACGGGGCACTTAACATCACTGAACGCCGAAATCGGTGAATCCAAAAAACGCGGTGAACGGCTAGGCCAGATTGACATCCTGGACGGTTTTAAGATCCGCGTCCCGGTGGATGAACACTACATTGCCCGAATCAGTACCGGCCAAAAAGGCGAATTTACTTTCGATGATAAGACCTATCAGATTACAATTTCAAAAACTTATCCCGCGGTGACCGATGGCCGCTTCGAGATCGATATGGAATTTGACGGTCTTCAGCCCGACGGCATCACGCGGGGACAGACCCTGCACATTCGATTGGAATTGGGAAATCTGTCCACCGCGGTATTGCTTCCCCAGGGGGGATTTTATCAAAAAAGCGGGGGCCATTGGGTCTATGTGGTAGATGATCCCGGAGAATTTGCCGTAAAGAGAAAAATCAACCTGGGACGCCAAAATCCGGAGGTTTTTGAAGTGCTTTTCGGCCTGCAGCCCGGCGAGCAGGTCATCACCTCTTCTTATGACAATTATGGAGATAATATCGACAAATTGATTTTGAAATAAAATGATAATTCATCATAAATATTAAGGAGGAATCCAATGCTAAAAACAAAAAATCTGACAAAAGTCTTTACCACCGAAGAGGTTGAGACAACGGCATTGAACAACGTCAATGCGGAAATACAGGATGGTGAATTTGTCGCCATCATGGGTCCATCGGGGTGCGGCAAATCGACCTTTCTGCACATTGCCGGAATGCTCGATAACCCAACTGACGGCGAATATTACTTCATGGGCGAGGAGGTCTCCGGGTATTCCGAGAAAAAACGAGCCAATTTGCGCAAAGGAAATATTGGTTTCGTTTTCCAGAGTTTTAACCTCATCGATGAGCTGAC
>JBAVYC010000892.1:0-10112 GCA_049698595.1 Desulfobacterales bacterium
CCGCCTGGATATCCAAAACCTGGAAACCGCTTTAAAATTATACAAACTTGATAACGGCCCCTACCCGAGCACCGAACAGGGACTCCAGGCGCTGGTGGAAATGCCTGAAACCGGGACAATCCCCAAAAAATGGAAAAAAGGCGGTTATCTTGAAAAAGGAAGGGTCCCTAAAGATCCCTGGGGCAATGACTTTATTTATCTGTCCCCCGGCCTCAAGGGCGATATTGATATCATTTCCTATGGAGCGGACGGTGTGCCCGGCGGCGAAGATGAAAATAAAGATATAAATAACTGGGAAATAGACTAATAATAGCGCCGGCAATTCCGCCAAGGTTGTTCATTTGGATGCCATTATTTCTCTTCATTCAGATTCGCCACCATGACGCCAACAAGTAACCTATCGAAGGCAATTCCTCGCAGCGAATCCGTCTCAGGCAAAACGACCCGTAACGGAAATTGTCGCGGTTTCACGCTGATTGAGCTGATTGTCGTGATCGCACTGATCGGCCTGATGCTCTTTTTCTCCCTTCCCCGGCTGCAGAATAACCTTTTCATTGATGACAGCAAAAAAAGCGCCCGCTGGTTGATCGGCAAAGTTCAGACGCTGAAAGAAAGTGCTATCCGCGATCAGAAGCAATACTCGTTGCATTTTGATCTGGACAGCGGGCGTATTTGGGAAACCAATGAATCAATGTCCCAGGAGGACCATGAAAGTGCCGTATTAAACAGCTATGCCCTGCCGGAGGATGTTCGAATCATAGATGTCGAGTATCCGGCAAAAGAAAAAATTACCACCGGCCAAACGGAAATAACTTTTTACAAAGCCGGATACACAGATAAAGCCTTCGTTCATATGCAAGAAGGTGAGACATATCTGAGTTTTTTGATTGAACCTTTTCTATCAAACGTTCAGGTTACTGAAGAATATGCAGGTTTTGAGGATTGAGGGTCTAAGGCAGGGAAAGGATACAGAAGCGCTGCGGTTTTTTTTTCGGCAGATACTGTGGAAGGTTTACTGAAAAAATGAACGTCGAACATCGAACGTCCAACATCGAATGTTGAATGGGAAAAGATGAAATATCAGAAATAGGCATTCAAATTTTGAGATCGGATTCTTGAAAACAAATGAAATTAGATTGTGGAGCGCAGCGATATCATTATTCGATGTTCATCTTCCAAAACAACCTCACGCTTTTGGGGGTTGGTTATAATTTCGGCCATTAGGATTTTTATCGATTATAGATATTTACCCTTTATCTTTCAGAAATCACAAGGTTGTTTTTCTCTGCGCACTCTGTGGGCTCTGTGAGAGATTAATAGCCAAGTTAAGGCCATGCCCTATTTTCGAACCGGAGACCGCATAACCGTGACCAGCAAACAACAAACAGGCGTCGACAATCGGCAAACAGCCTCCGGTTTTACCCTGCTGGAAGTTATGGTGGCCATGGCCATCATGGCCATCGTCCTGGTCAGCGTATATAGGATGCAATCCCAGACGTTGACCATGAATGCAGCCGCAAGGTTTTATACCCAGGCGCCCATGCTGGCTCAAAGCAAACTGGCACAACTGGAAGCCGCTTCAGCGGGAACAATTGTCGGAGATTCAGGTGATTTCGGCGATAAGTTTCCCGGTTACAGCTGGAGCATTTCCACCGACGAGGTGTCATCGGAGACTCTGGGTGAATTCGCTGCTGACTTGAAGCGCATCGAAATGACGGTAGCCTTCAACAGTGATGAATATGTTTACAATGTCAGGACCTACCGGTTTATGAGGGAATGATATTGGCATGTTGAATTTAAGGGCATGTAGCAAATAGCGTTGAGCTTATAGCTCGTCACCTATAGCTCATAGGAATATGGATTTAATAATCGGCTATCAGTCATGGACTATAAACATAAAACATCCAGCATCGCGTATCCAGTATCCAATTTCAAACATCGAATATCCGGCATCGCACAACCGGCATCGCGTATCGAGAATCCAACATCGAGTATCCTGCAATGGTTAGCCAATATCCAGGTACCGGTGATCACCGGCAGAAACCCGGTAAATGGAATCCGGCAACCAAAGATCAGCGCACGCGGCTTCACCTTAATGGAAATCCTGCTGGCATTTTTGATATTGGGAATCGTTTTGACCACGATTCTGGCTTCGTTCAATGCCGTATTTTCAACTACGGATACTCTGAAAAACAGCTCCCGATACTATGATATGGCTAAAAATTGTCTGAACCGGATGGCCCTCGATTTGGGAGCTTTATACATCACGCAGCCACCACTTTACAGACCTCCGAAGTTTGACGATCCCCCTGACCCCTATCGCATCGAAGGTTCCAACAGTGAAATTGGTGGCACAAGTTTTGCAATGATCAGGTTTACCAGCAATGCCCATATCCCTTTGAATCAGAGCGTAAAACATGGCATTGCCGAAATTGTGTATTATGTCCAGGGCAAAGATGACGGTCAACAGGTACTGAGACGTGGGGATCATCTTTATCCATACCCGCCATTTGAGGAAAATAGTGGAGACCCGGTTTTGAGTGAACATGTCAAATCCTTGGCATTTAAGTACTACGATTCCGAAGGTTCCGAATTCGAGGAATGGAACTCCGATTCAGACGAGTATGGCTACGCGACACCGGATGCCATCGGAATCCAACTTGAATTAGGTGACGAAGCCGTTTCATACAACTTCGAAACCACAGTCCGGTTAGTGGTGAACCGGGAGAAGATAGAACCATAGAAAAAACTAGGTTAAGGGGTTTAGGGTTCAACGTTCCGGGTTGAAAAAACCCGGACAGCTCGTATCAAAGGGTTTACCTCTTCATCTGATAATAAATTCGTTTCACTCAATTGGGAATGGCGGTTGTGCCAGATTTTGATACATATTTGAAGCCGCATCCATTGGTTGTAACCTTTGAACCTTGAACCCTGAACTTAGAACCGCTTAGTTTAGAAGAGCTATGCTGAAGGCACTGAAAATATTAAAGGGTAATCGGGGCATCGCCTTGCTGATTACGATATCGGTGACAACGATTTTGGTGGCCGCAGTACTGGAATATAATCGCAGGGCCCGCTTTGCGATCATTTCGACAGCAGCGGTGCGTGACCATTTGACGCTGTCGAATATGGCCACTGCGGGCGTTTATGTCGCCATGGCCCTGCTGGTAAAGGATCGATCTGAATCCGATTTCGATTCTCTGCAGGAGGACTGGGCCAATCCTGAAAAAATAAATGAAATTCTGCAGGAAATCACGTTTGAAAAAGGAGAATTATCCGTCAAGATTACCGATGAACTGAGCAAAATCCAGGTCAATGCGCTGGTGTCGTTTCCGGACAGCCGCAGGATGAATCCATCCCAGGTCATGCTGTGGGATCGTTACTTGAGATACATCGGCAGTGAGGAACAACTTAAGGATGACAGCGACCCGGTTGCCATCGTCAACTCGGTAAAAGATTGGCTCGATAGCGGCGATGATGACGCGACCACCGGATTGAGCGGGGCCGAATCAAGCTATTATGAAGATCTCGATCCCGCGTATGCCAGCCGTAATGGCCCGATACCGGATCTAAGCGAACTTTTGCTTATAAAGGGCATCACCCCCGAACTTTTTTACGGCCAGGGAGAAACACCGGGGTTGTCCCAATATATGACCGTCCACGGGGTGAGGTCGGGAGAGGGTACAAACTACAACTGGTCGGGACGCATTAATATTAATACGGCCGATTTACCGGTACTGGCGGCCCTAGTGGGGATCGAAAACGTAGATATGGCCCAAACGCTATATGATTTTCGCCAGGAAATAACGGCAGGCAAAGATACTAATGACATTCCTAACACCAAGTGGTATAAAGACATACCAGGTTTTGATGATATCGCGCTGGACCCCAATCTGATTGCCGTAGCAAGCGACGTGTTTCGCGTCGAATCCGAAGCTGCCGTAAACAATATCAAATCGTCCGTGACCGCTGTCGTCCAACGCGTTCAAGCGCCTGAATCCGGTAAATGGACTTGCAAGGTTTTAAGCTGGCAGAACCGGTAGGAATAAAAAATCAATGAGCAGAAAAGTTCTTGGAATTGATATTCGCAAAGAGTCCGTTTCCGCGGTCGTGGTTAAAACCAGCCTGCGTGAAAACCGGGTGGATGCGCATGTGCATGTCCCCATCTCCGATTCCGCCGAGGTCGAAAACCCTTTTAAGATTGCCCTGGAAACCCTTTGCAGTGAGATCGATACCGCCGGCTGTGATTGTGTGGTCTCCATTTCAGCAGATCATTTTTCCTACCGGATTTTGCAGATCCCATTTAAGGATTCTAAAAAAATTAAAATGGTTCTGCCTTTTGAGCTGGAGGCCACCGTCCCTTACCCGGTCGATGACCTCATCATTGACTTTATTGACATGCAGTCAGCCGGCCACCATGATTATACCGATGTCATTGTCGTGGCAGTGCCGAATTCCGAGCTGACCCCGTATCTTGGGACCCTGGGTGCCATAAAAATTGATCCCGAGCTGGTAACCCTGAGCGGGCTGCCCGCGGCGCTCTGTCTGGCACATCAGGCCGATGCCGGCAAAGACCAGTTGTTTCTTAAAGTCGATAAGGCGCTTAGCACACTGTTTATCGTTAGCAACGGAGGGATAAAGCTGATTCGATCGTTTCCCACGCCGGTCAACGGAGATACCCGGGCCGGATCGCTGGGTGCCTTCGTCCTCCGCACCCTGTCGGCTTTTGGTGAGCTTTCCCAGTCGGAATATCAGCCGCCGGATATGGTGGTCACCGGATCCGGTTTGAACGGCGCCAATTTTGACGCGGATGTCTCCAGGTTTCTGGACCTTCCGGTCAAGCGCTTAAACTTTGCAGATCACCTGAATATTCCCATTGAGGGTGAACACAACAAATCGTGGGATCCGGCCTTGATGGATAACGCCCTGGCCCTGGCTCTGATGGAAATCGAGGGAATCAAAGGCCTGAACTTTCACAAAGGCCGGTTTGCCGCAAAAAAAATCTTTGTAAAATACAAGAAATATATTGTCAAGACCGGGATTCTGGCCGCAATGGTGCTGGCCCTCCTATTGTTTAATGTCATTGGGGAATCTTATACCTTAAACCGCCGGCTCGATCGCTTCAACCGCCAAATAACCGGTATTTTTAAAGAAACTTTCCCAGAGGTAAAAAGGATTGTCGATCCGTTTCAACAGATGCAGATTAAAGTCCAGGAAGTCAAAAAAAGCGCGGTATTTCAAACCGCAAAAACATCTCGGATTCTCAGCATCGATATTTTAAACAACATCAGTAAAAGCATTTCGGAATCCATCACGGTTGACATTACCCGCATGGTCATTTCACCGGATAACGTGATAATTTCGGGAACTACCGGCACATTTGAAGCGGTCGACGACATTAAAAATAAGCTTGAGCAAATTGATGCCTTTAAAAAAGTGACGATCAACTCCACCAACAAGGATCGATCCGGTAAAGAGATCCGATTCCAGATGAAAGTGGCATTGTAAAATGAAGCTGCCGGCAACATTAAAAAAATTGAACAAACGTGAACGCTATGCAATTATGCTGGCGGTCGGTGTCATTGCTATTTTTTTTATTATCTCATTCATTGTGGAACCCTTTTTAAGTAAAACGGACCAGCTCAAAAAAAATCTGCAAGACAAAGCGGTTACGCTTGAGCAAATGCGTCAGCTTCAGTCTGAATACGGCACGCTGACACAAAAAGCGGAAATATCCAAAGCCCTGTTTAGCCGCCGGCAAAAGGGATTCAAGTTAAATTCATTTTTGGTACAATTGGCCGGTGAGGCGGGTGTCAAAGACAACGTCAGCTACATGAAACCGACTACGAAGGTTGAAAGAAACAGTCCCTACAAGATTTCCCGGGTGGATATGAAGCTGGATGCCATCACCCTGGAACAGCTGACGGCTTACCTGTACGGGGTTGAAACCTCCAAAAACATGGTAGACATCAAGAGGATCTCGATTTCGAAAAAAGACAAGAAACAGGGACTTCTTACCGCCGTATTGCAGGTTGAAACGATTGAAATCTAGCCAAACTGAATTTTGAAATGAAAATATCCAAAAAATCGCTTTTATACACGGTCTACATCATCGCTATCACGGGATTTTTTCTCTATTATCTGTTCCCGTCGGATACGCTGAAAACCTATCTGGTGTATCGGCTGAGTCAGGGAAATCCAGATATCACCGTCACCATTGATCACGTAAGTCCGATTATACCTCCCGGCATCAACCTGCATGACGTCGGTATTTTCCATCAGAACAAGGCGTTGGTCGATCTCGATAATTTAAAAATAATGCCCGGAATTCTGTCGCTCTTCAGCGCCAAATCCACCGTAAATTTCAAGGGTCGTGTCAATGCCGGCACTTTTAGCGGCCGGGCGGAAATAGACGACAACTCCGGCAGACTGGAGGTAAAAGGTGACGGCCGGATTTCAGGTATTCAGGTGCAAGGCATACCGGCGCTGCAACGCCTGCCGGCTGATAAAATTGCCGGTGTGCTTAATGGAAATTTCACCTATACCACCGCCGGGCCAAACCGGTCACTGGAGGGGAAACTGACGCTGTCGCAATTCAGGATTGAATTAAAAAAAGCCGTATTTAACCTGAAATCATTGGGGTTCAGAGATATTGATGCGGATCTGATGCTCAAAAACGACACCTTGACCATCAAAAACACCACTGCCAGAGGAAATCAGCTGGATGCCGACCTGACAGGTACGATTGGGTTAACCGGCAAATCCGGTGAAAACGCGCTGGATTTGACCGTATCAGTGACACCGCACCATCTGTTGCTGGCAAAAATTGAAAAAAACCTTCCGATGGACTTTTTACGGAAACAAAAGGCCGGAAACGCGGCCATTTCATTTAACATCGACGGTACATTGGATGAACCCGGCTTTTCTTTAAATTAAAAAATGATTAATCGCTATTTTACCATCGCCAATTTTCTGCTCGTCACCGTGGGTATTTATCTCTGTGTGAACGCGTTTTATGCGTTTGTCACGGCCCGACTGGACTACGACATTTCGACCGGCGCCATTGCAAGCCGGGATGTATCATCGCCCGCCGCCCTGTCCCATTTGCCCTTGGCGGATTATGCGGCGATCACGAAACGCAATATTTTCAATTCGAGCACACAGGAACAGGACGCAGCTCCGGTGGTCGACAAGAAATTGGATTTGGAAAAGCTCAAGCAGACCGATCTGAAACTAAAGCTGTGGGGTACGGTCACCGGGCAAAACGAAGGCGCCTATGCGGTAATTGAAGATACCAAGGCGCGAGAACAAAATCTTTACCGGGCCGGCGATAGCATCCAAAAGGCCGTCGTCAAGCTGATATTAAGAGAAAAAGTCGTACTGAAGGTCGGGGAAAACGACGAAATCCTGGCAATGGAGGAAAATATCGGTCGCGGCGGTGGTCGTGCAGGTCGGACAGACGCGCGTTCACCCTCGCGCACGTCCGCCCAAAAGCTGCCGGTTTCACGCTCAGCCCGCAAAATCAAATTGCGCGGCGATCAAATTGAAAAAGCGATGGAAAACCTGGGCGAGCTCATGCAGCAGGCAACCCTGCGCCCCCATATCGAAGATGGTAACGCGGCCGGAATTTCCATCACCGGCATCAAACCCAACGCCATTTTCAGGAAGATGCGGTTGAGAAATGGTGACATCATTACCGGTGTCAACGGCGCTTCCATTGATTCCGTCGAAGATGCCGTCAAGATGGTCGAACAACTATCATCGGGATCCGAGATCCAGCTGCAGATAAAACGCCGGGGCCGCGAGCAATCCCTTGATTACAGTATTGAATAGAAAGCATTCCGAGCCTAAATGGAACTCATATGAAACCAATTTCTCTGACGATGAAATACATTCTGATTTCAATTATATCCATAGTAATGGTCGCTCAGACGTCACATGTAAGCCGCGCACAGGACACCAGTCGATCCGATTCAACCCGCAAAGCAGCAAAGCAGCAGCAATTTGTCTCGATTGATTTCAATAACGTGGATATAAACGTATTTATCAAATTTATGAGCGAGTTGAGCGGAACCAACTTTGTTGTCGATCAGCGCGTCAAAGGCAAGGTCACGATTATATCCCCATCGAAAATTTCGATGGCAGAGGCCTATAAGGTATTTGAATCGGTGCTGGAAGTTCACGGTTATACCACCGTAAAATCCGGTGAGGTAGTTAAAATTATCCCTTCGCCGGACGCACGCTCAAAAAATATTAAAACCATGCTGCGGGAAGAGGCATCGGCGCCCGAAGACAAGGTCGTCACCCAGCTGATTCCGTTAACGTATGCCAATCCCGTTGAAATCAAAAGGCTGTTCACCCCCATGGTTTCCAAAAGCAGTGTGATCCTGGCCTATCCGCCGACCAACATCCTGATTGTGACGGATGTGTATTCGAACATCAAACGGCTGCTCAAAATTTTAAAAGAAATCGATATAACCGGCATCGGCCAGGCAATTTCCGTGATCCCGCTGGACTTTTCAGATGCAACCAAGCTGGTCAATTTATTGAACACCGTCTTCAAACCGACAGCCAAACAAGCCAAGGGTATTCAGCAAAAAATAATTACCATGGTAGCGGATGAAAGGACCAACACCATTGTATTGCTGGCCAGCGAAATTGATACCCTGCGGATTAAAAAGCTGATCGCCATGGTCGACAAGGAAACGCCCCGCGGCAAAGGCAAAATTAATGTTTATTACTGCAAGAATGCCACCGCCGAAGAGTTGGCCAAGGTTCTGCAGGAAGTGCCGACCAAAGAAACCGGCGCAGCCAAAGGCAAAAAGGCGGCACCGGTGGTGGCCGGCAATGTTAGAATCTCCGCCGACAAGGCCACCAACAGCTTGATTATCATGGCCGACAAGGAAGATTACATGGTTCTGGAAGATGTCATCAAAAGACTCGACATCCCCCGATCCATGGTTTACATCGAAGCCTTGCTCATGGAAGTTGATATGAGCACCAGTCTGAACATCGGCATCGATTGGGCGGCCTTTGGCAGTGCATCGCTCGGCGGCAAGGAAACGTTGGTCGGCGGCGGATTTGCCGGCGGCTTCCCCCAGCCGTCAGATCTGCTGCAGGGCGGCCTGACCCTGGGGATGCTGACCGAACCGATCACCATCGCCGGTGTCACGGTTTCGAATATTACTGCGATCGTCAATGCCGTTAAAACCAATGATGACTTCCGCATCCTGTCAACCCCCCAGGTATTGACCACGGATAACGAAGAGGCCCGCATCACGGTGGGAGAAAACAGACCCTTCCAGACGCGATCCACCACCGACGTGTCCGGCGGCACCTTTGAATCGTTTGAATACCGGGACGTGGGCAAAACATTGAAGATTACCCCCCACATCACCGAAGACCGTCTGGTGCGCATGACAATCAGCCTGGAAGTCACTTCCATCAATCAGGCGGCCACGCTGACAACCTCATCCACCCTGCCCGTCACCTTGAAACGCACGGTGGACACCACCGTTATTGTCAAAGATGAGCAAACCATTGTCATCGGTGGACTGATCGATGATTCCACCACGGCCAATGAAAACAAAGTCCCCGCATTGGGTGATGTTCCCCTCCTGGGCTGGCTGTTTAGAAACAAATCTAGAGATAGTGTTAAAACCAACCTTTACATTTTTATAACCCCCCGGGTGATTAAAAACCCGGAGGAAGCATATCAGATATTCAGTGGGAAAAAAGAGCAAATCGATACGATCAAAGAAGGTACCATTAAATTCCAAGAAAAACATTCGGCAGACTCTGAAATTGACGGCGAGAATATTCCGGAGCCGATTCCGTCGTCGAATACACCGGAGTCAAGAATAATAGAACCCCGGTAGCGGAAATTAAATAATCGATAAAAAATTGTTAAACATATGAGAGCTCAATTATCCCAAATACTTGTCGACAATTACCACCTGAATGAAGATGTTGTGGCCGAGGCCCTGCGCATCCGGGAGGAAAAAGGCGGTACCATCGGCGAAATCCTGGTTCAGCAGAAGAACATTTCCGAAAACCAGTTGCTTGAAGCCCTGAGCCACCAGTATGATCTTCCCTACTGGCCTATATTACCC
>JBAVYC010000893.1:0-1685 GCA_049698595.1 Desulfobacterales bacterium
TGAGGCTCTCGACAGGTTGTGAGCGAAGCGAACTAAGTTCAAATGCTTCCAGATACATCATCCTGAAATAAGTTGCAACCGGTTTTAGCGAGGGACTAAGATGAAAATAGACATTATATCGACTAAAAGTAAACAGAAATTACCTTGTACTTGAAATCCAATATTCTATGAGCAACTCCCTTCCTGCCTGAAAAATTTACGGGGGGGGGGGGCAACAATTTTGACGTAAATCAATGCGACACACTGCCAAAATTTATCCGGCCGACATTCTCATAGGGCGCATCCTGATTAAGCTTGAGGAGCACCCCTTCACCGGACGAGACGCCCTCATTGGCAATGGCGGCGATGGTAACAAAATGTGTCACCAGAATTACCAGAACCCCGTCAGAAGGTTGTTGCGCGATGAATTCGCTCAGCGCTTTCAGATTGGGTTGGCGATCATCCCTCAGCTCATAAAATGAATTTAAGGCCGGCAGTTCCGTGACCGATCCCAACCCGAGCAGTTCGGCGGTTTCAATGCAGCGGCACCACTGGCTTGAATAGACCCTGGCTGAAGTTATACCATTTGAGCGCAGCCAATCGCCGATAGCCTTTGCCTGCCGGCGGCCGCGATCATCCAGGTTGCGCTGGGTGGAACAATCTCCGATTCGAAAATTGGCTGGATCGCCGGTGCCGGGTGCGATTGCATGCCGTATCATCAGAATGTGACCGCCGGCTTTCATTCTTTCAATCATTCCAGCCTGATCTGAATCGACGCCTGCCATTGCGAGCGTACTCAACGCTGTAAAGCAAATCAGTAAACAATTCCAAAGACGCATGTTGACCTTCCTTATTAAAGCTCTGTGGAAATCATTGGCGCACGATCGAGCGCTGTGAGAGCAAATGTCGTAATGACACGGGGCGATAATCCGGTTCGCCGGGAAACATATCGAGTTGGATACAGGCTTTTACTGTCCATTTTCCAAAATACGCCCCAGTTTTTTATTTGTCAATAAGCTGTTTAAAAATTGAACTTTTTGGTAAATTGGGTTGACACTGTCAATTAATTGTTTGTTTTACGTTTATAGACGCTATTATCGCTAATCCAAATCACCTCTTTTAGTTCATCTCAGAGGATCCTCAAAATGAACCTGTTAAAATGCCTTACACCCAACCGCCGCCGCTTTAGATTCTACCAAGTTACCGGTACCTTATTCTGCTTGCTAACAATCCTCATGTCTCTGCTGACCGTTGCGGGGCACGCCGGCACGGCGGAGTCAACAATAAACGCTGAAATATCCGTTGAAGCTGTCGCTTACGACGTTGACAGAGGTTATGGATACAAACTTCAATATTACGTTGCTGCACCGATAGACGTCTTCTGGCGCTTTAAAACAGACTTTGCCGGTGATTTCGTACTCAGCAATGATGAGCTCCTCGAACACCGTCTTGTCAGGACCGAGGGCAACCTTGCCATCACCGAAAACCGTTATGCCGCTGCACCCTCACTGAGATTTTTATGGCAAACCACCGTAGTTCCGGAACAGTACCGATTGGAATTTAAATTGCTTAATGCCGAAGACTGCCACCACGATTTTCATTATGGAACCATTCAGCTGAGTCCGGCTGGAGAACACACCAAAGTGACCCAAATCGCCTTTTTCAACTTTACAGGTGCCTCTCTTTGGGTGAAATATCCCTGGTAC
>JBAVYC010000894.1:0-6197 GCA_049698595.1 Desulfobacterales bacterium
GGAAAACCGTCCAGCTTGTGGTTGAAGATCTGCAATAAGTCAACATCTCTCAGTCTCACCAAATTTTGGAGCTAAATTGGCAACTTTGAGGACTTGGGGCCTTTAGTGCTTTCCTTGTCCTTAACCCTGAACGTTAAACCATGACCCTGTGAACGGTTACAAAATAAAGACATTCAACGTTTTTTCTTGCAATCCTTGCTTTGAATTATTAATATACTCCAGCAGTATAAAATATAAAAACGGCAATATTCCTTAAATATTCACTCTATAATATCAAGGTGGTATGACATGGGCAAGGTCTTCCGGCCAAGTTCTCGCGAAGCAACCATTTTATCGAAAATTGAGTCGACCAAGGAGCACATGCGGCGATTGGCGATCAGCAAGGTCCGCGACTGTTCGGAGCCTCTGGCCGGTGCGATTGCCATGAAATTGGTAGAGAAAAACCTGATTGAAACAACCAATAAAAACGCCCTTGATGAACAACTGACAAAGTGTCTTGAAAAGATGAACCGGTTGGAAGATTTTGATCTTGATTATCAGATCGCACCCATTCGGAATCTTGTGCCTCAGCCTCATATCGTCAGCCTTTATGTGACCTCGTTCGTTATTGAACAGCTCATCAAGCACAAAGACGTGGTGGATATTTTCGGTTCCGATGAAGAAATATATTTTACCATCAACGAGCAAGTGAAAAAGTTTATACCGCAATAATGCGTCTTAGTTTTCATCCCCGGCTAGTCAACGGTCCCTTTGATGATCCCGGGCTTTTCATCTCTTTTCAGTTTCAAAATCGCGCCGTAATTTTCGATCTCGGCGACATCAATCGCCTGACGCCCAAAGATATCCTCAAAATCAGCCATGTCTTTGTATCCCACACCCACATGGACCATTTCATTGGCTTTGACCGACTGCTGCGTCTGTCTCTGGGACGCGAGAAAAATCTTGCGCTTTATGGTCCGCCGGGCTTTTTAGAAAATTTGGAAGGCAAGCTGGCCGGATATACCTGGAATCTTGCCGACAAATACCACTACCCGCTCAGTCTACAGGCCACTGAAGTCCATCCGCGCTATACGCTCTGCCGGCGGTACCGGTGTCGGGACAGGTTTCAGCCGCTGAGAGATCCGGTCAAACAACCGTTTACCGGCACGTTATATGAAGAGCCGGCCTTCAGAGTCTCGGCCGCTGTCCTCGATCACCAAATCCCCTGTCTGGGCTTTTCCATCCGGGAACGCTTCCATGTCAACATCATCAAAGACGGTTTAAAAGCCTTGGGGCTTACACCGGGCCCCTGGTTAACGGAGTTTAAGCAGGCCTTATACCGTCAAACCGATCGCGCGGCGAAATTTGAAGCCAAATTCGACCGCCAAAAGCCGGCCAAACATTTTACCCTGGGGGCACTTGCCGATGATATTGCCCGCATCACACCGGGTCAAAAAATAAGCTACATAACCGATGTGGTCTACAGCCAATCAAATCGGGAACAAATTGTGGCCTTGGTCAAGGGATCCGATCACCTTTTTATTGAGGCTGTCTTTCTGGATCAAGACCGGGAGATTGCCGCGCGCAAACACCATCTCACAACCCGGCAGGCCGGTCACCTGGCCGGAACGGCACAGGTAAAGCACATGACCGTCTTTCACTTCTCACCCCGCTACACGGGCATGGAGGAGCAGTTGCGGGAGGAGGCCAGAGCAGCATATGACAGCAGCACGCCTCAAAGGGCAGAGGACGGGAATCAGGGGGTGGTGTGGTAGAGGAGCAGCTACCCTGTGGAAAACGAAGCCTATTCCTCTGGGGTGGCTAATTCCCTTCCAGCTTTGAGCTCTTCGATGTGGGTCTGCGGCCAATTTACATTGGAACCCAATCCGGCAGCACCTCCCACAGCCCGGCAATAAAGCCTGCCGATTCAACCCAGGATTTTTGAGTTTCCCTTTGCCAGATTCATGGGCATGATTCTGCAAAATCTACCCGAAAAAGTATCCTTGGCTGACAAGGGGTTGTATTATATATTTCGCATTAATGTGAAATTTAACATGAATCAGAAATGCAATGAACTTCGTACAATTTAAAAATTCTTTGCGGGAATTCCCGGTGTTTTCCATTGCGGATAAGATCATGTCCCGGCTTAAGATCTCAATGAATTCGGTGATCACATCAAAAGGGATTCCAAATTTCGAATGGAAAATGTTGGTTGGTTCATTGAGCTTTATTTGCCGAAAGTTTCTTCTCCTTTCCGCCTTCAGCCCCGGCCTTCCCATAACTCATAACCTGAATCAGATAAACAGGCTGATCCCCCGTATTTTCGACACTCACAACACCTTTTGCAGTAATGACGGTCGACTCACCCTGGCTTAAATTGAGTGGCTGCCCGTCGGCCGTGACCCTGGCCGCGCCCTTAACCACAACCAGGTGCATGGCGTCCAGCGCATCCTTATCCACCTGCAGGGTTGATGCTGGATAAATCATCAGTCTGGCAACGGTGAAATCATCTTTTTGTTCGAGCCAGGTTCGGCTTCCCCAGGGATAATGAACGGTTCGGTGCTGGTGATATTCTTTTCTGCCTTTCTCCTTCAGCCGGGTAACGATTGCTTTTACATCCCGGCTGTGATCGATGTCGGAGACAAATATGGAGTCCGGCGTTTCCACCACCACCGTGTCTTTGAGATGATTGACGGCAATCAGACGATCGCTTCCCAAAATGAAACAGTTCCGGGTATTATTGGTAATCACATCGCCGTCGATAACATTGAGGTCAGCGTCTTTGGGTAAAAAATCATATAAAGACTTCCAGGAACCAATATCGCTCCAGCCGAAATCGGAAGGCAGTACCACACCCCGGTTGGTTTTTTCCATGACGGCGTAATCGATGGAAATATCCGGCAGCCGGTCATATTCTTCTTTAGTCATCGGGCGGGCCGGATCGAATATCGTGTTCATTTTTTCAAAAAGGTCCGGTTGCCAGGTGCGGAATTCATCCATGATGACGGAGGCCTTGAAGGCGAACATGCCGCTGTTCCAGAAAAAATTGCCGGCTTTGATGTATTTTTGGGCAGTCTTTAAATCCGGCTTTTCGACAAAGCGCTTGACGCGCAATGCGCCTTCGGAAACGGCGGCATCCCCTTCGACATAGCCGTAGCCGGTTTCGGCATAATGGGGCGTAATGCCGAAGGTCACGATGTAGCCCCGATCCGCCAGTCGGATGGCGGCTTCCAAGCGATCGTGGAATCGCTCGATATTTCCGATGACATGATCGGCCGGAAAAACACATAGCACAGCATCTTTTTCCTGCACCAAGGTATTCATTACGGCCAGCAATATCGCCGGCGCGGTATTGCGCCCGCTGGGTTCACAGATGATTTTACCATCAGCCTGCAGGCCGATACCCTGCATGTGTCTGGCCGTCTCATGGAAGTGTTGCTCGCCGCACACGATCCTTACATTTTCCGTATCCAGCACCGGGGACAGACGTTTGATCGTGCTCTGCACAAGTGAATCATCCCCGATGAATTTGACCAGCTGCTTTGGATAGAGCTGTCGCGAAACAGGCCACAATCGTGTTCCGGTTCCTCCGGCCAACAGAATTGCGTAAACATTACTTGCTGAATCCGCCATGAAGAGTATGCTCCCTGGTTCAAATATCGTTGAACAGATGACTTGTTGAGTGGTTGATTAGGTAAATTATAGTCATAATTTCAATAGTTTACAAATATGGGATAAATCCATATTTAGATCCACTTAACCAATCAACTAATCAACCAATCAACCAATCAACGATATCTGAAGTTGTTTAGTTCTGAAATTTTCGGCGGCCGTTTACCCCGTTCGGTGTCGCCGAGAGTGTCACCGCACTGCAGCGCGTCTCCACAGCTTGATAGCCCAGAAAGCCGTTCACTTCCCGGGTCAGAGGACCTCCCGCCTTTAATTTAAACCCATCCGGCAGGGCGATGATGGACTCCGTATTATCCGGACTTCGCAAATGCAGAAAAGCCGGGCACAGGCCGGAATGCCTTTTGAGGATGTCATGCAAATTTTCCAGCCTTTCCCGATCCGTGCGGCTTATTTCCAGATTAAAATGAACGCTCGCCGCCCAGGTTTCCTCGGCCTTAGCAATGGGGATTATCGTATCTGCCAAAATTTTCACAGATTTTTCATCTTTTTGAACCTGGCCTTGAACCAGCACAGGATGATCCTCCACCAGTAAATCCCTCACATCGGAAAACACACGTGAAAAGACGATAACCTCAACCGACCCATGCATGTCCTCGATGGTCACGAATGCCATCAAATCCCCTTTTTTGGTTTTTATGTTTTTGGTGCTCCGGACAAGCCCGCCGATGCGCACAACGCCCCCGTCCTTGAGGTCTTTGATGGATATGGCATTTGAATTTGTGAATTTATCCAATACCTCTTCATAACGCGACAGGGGATGACCGGACAGATAAAATCCGAGGGATTCCTTCTCAAAAGTTAGAAACTGCTTTCCATCCCATTCCCCGGTTTCCGGCAGAACGGGGGCGTTGATGCTGGGTTGATTATCTCCCAGATCAAAAAGGCCCATTTGAGGATCGGTACGCTCTTTCTGAACCCGCTGACCATATTCAAGCGCACTTTCAAGTGCAGCTGTCATCTGGGATCTTTTGGCGCCGGTGTTGTCGAAGGCACCGCATTTAATCAGGCTTTCGATCACGCGCTTGTTGACTTTTTTCAAATCAACCCGTTCACAGAAATCAAACAACGATTCCAATGGCTGATCCGTGCGAGTGGCGATGATGGATTCAATCGCGCTTTCGCCGACATTTTTTACGGCCACCAGCCCGAAGCGGATGCTGGAGCCATCCACCGTAAACTCGATATCACTTTTATTGATATCCGGCGGCAGGATCGGGATATCGTGATGTCGGCATTCGGCGATAAATTTCACCACACCGTCGGTGGAATTCATTTCGCTGGTCAACAGGGATGCCATGATCTCCACCGGAAAATGTGCTTTTAGAAAGGCCGTCTGGTAAGCGATCAAGGCATACGCCGCACTGTGGGATTTGTTAAATCCGTAACCACCGAATTTTTCGATCAGATCGAACAGTTTTTTGGCCTTTTTCTCCGCAATCTTGTTGGCCACCGCGCCCTCGACAAACCGTTGACGATGACGGGCCATGATTTCAACAATCTTCTTGCCCATCGCCTTGCGCAGGTCATCGGCCTCCGCCATGGAATAGTTGGCCAGATCGGCGGCAATTTTCATGACCTGTTCCTGATACACGATCACCCCATAGGTTTCTTTGAGGATCGGTTCAAGCTCAGGCACCATGTATTCCACCACTTTTCTTCCGTGTTTGCGCGCCACGTAGTCATCGATCATTCCGCTTTCCATGGGACCGGGGCGATAAAGAGCCACCAGTGCAATGATGTCATCAAAGCATTCCGGCCTTAACCGCATGAGCAGATCTTTCATACCCGAGCTTTCAAGCTGAAAAACACCGGTGGTGTCGCCGGCTGACAGAAGGCGGTAGGTTGCGGCGTCGGTCAACTCGATTTTTTCCAGATCCGGCGGCGTTTTCCCCTGCCGGGCGATCAACCCGAGGGTTTTGGCGATCACCGTCAGGTTGCGCAGTCCCAGAAAATCAAATTTTACCAGGCCGATCTTTTCGACAATTTTCATGTCGAATTGGGTCACCACTTCCCCTTTTTTGCCTTTGTAAAGCGGAAGATAATCGATCAAAGGTCGATCGGCAATCACAACCCCGGCAGCATGGGTGGAAGCGTGCCGCGGAAGGCCCTCGAGCACCCGGCAGATCCGTATCAAATCGGCCACATTGGGATCCTTCTCGACCAGGTCCATCATCCGGGGTTCCTGCTTTAAGGCATCATCAAGGCTGATATTCAATACATCCGGCACCATTTTGGCGATGGCATCCACTTCTCGCAGGGGTATGTCCAGGGCCCGGCCAACATCGCGAATGACCGCCCGGGTTTTGAGTTTCCCGAAGGTAATAATCTGGGCCACATAATCGCCCCCGCCGTATTTATCAACCACATATTTATAGATATCTTCGCGACCGTCTATGCAGAAATCCACATCGATATCCGGCATGCTCTTGCGGGCCGGATTTAAAAAGCGTTCAAAAATCAAACCATGAAAGATAGGATCCAGATCGGTGATCCTCAGGCTGTAGGCCACCAAGCTGCCGGCCGCGGAT
>JBAVYC010000895.1:0-1740 GCA_049698595.1 Desulfobacterales bacterium
GACATTCCAATGGCCGTAATCAACGCGGCCAGACGGGGTGACTGCCTCAACGGGCGATAGGCGAACATATCCAGCAACACACCGCAGACCGCACAACAGGCCATGGCAAGGGGAAAGGCTGCATAAAAAGGAAGTCCCAGGACAGTGATGAAGGTGACGGCGAAAAAAGCACCCAGCATATAGATTTCGCCGTGAGCAAAGTTAATAAGCTGGACAACGCCGTAGATCATGGTGTAACCCACCGCAATCATGGCATATATCCCGCCGATAGTTAGTCCGTTGACAAGCTGCTGTAGAAACAAACGCCCTCCCTTGACGCGCGGAAAGACGCCGGAACCCACAAATTCCGGCGTCTTGAATGGTATCTTAATTTGGGGGCTGCGCCCCAATCGGAATGTTGGAATTCAGGAAGAATTTTAGAAATTCCGATACATTCACTAATCAGGCCAACTATTCGGCCGCTACGAACTTACCATCTTTGACCATTTTAACGAAGGCGGGTTTGGCACAATCCCCCTTTTTATCAAAGTAGGTCAGACCGGTGATCCCCTTGTAACAGTTGGCCTCGGAATTAATTGCAGCCAGCCCTTCACGAATTTTCTTGCGGTCCGGACCGGTTTCGGCAATGACCTGGGCCAGGATGCCCAGGCAGTCATAGGCATTGGCGCTCATCCAGTCCACTTCACGGCCATAGGCCCCCTCGAACTGTTTGGCGAAGGCCTTGCCCTCCGGGCCTGCCGACGATGCCAGGAACGGTACGGTTAAGTAAGTATTGTCGGTGGCCTTGCCTCCGATTTTTATATAGTCTTCATTGTCAATGCCGTCGGCACCGAAGAGCGGGCCGTTAAAGCCCAGCTTGCGGGCCTGACCGGCGATCAAGGCACCTTCCGGGTGGTAGCCGCACAAAAAGATCGTATCCGGCTTATCGCGCAAAAGCTTGGTCAGCTGGGGTGTGAAGTCGACCGAGCCCTTTGTGTAAGCCTCGGCACCGGTCACCTTAACACCGGCGGACTTGGCCCCTGCGCTGAAGGCGTCTTTGAGGCCGATGGCATAGTCGTTGTTTTCATAAAAGATGGCCACAGAATTCTTCCCCAGCAGCTTGGGCACAACATATGTGGCCAGGTATTTGCCCTGAAAGTCGTCGGTGTAACAGTTCCGGAAAAACCAGCCCTTGCCGACATCACCGATGGTGGGATTGGTAGACGTGGGCGAAATGGCGGCAAGCCCTGACCGCACATAGATCGGCATGGCAGCCAGCGTCGCCGACGAGCACAGGTGGCCGATGACGGCCACGATGCTTTTGTCCGCCGCAAATTTGGAGCCAACCGTACCCGCATCTTTGGGTGCACAGAGGTCGTCACCCCAGACAAGCTCTATCTTCTGACCATTGATACCACCGGCATCATTGATCTCTTTGAGTTTCAGGCTGACACCGGCCTTGACATTATCGCCGTAAGCAGCCAGATCGCCTGTGAAGGGTGAGGCTACACCAATTCTGATGTTTTCGGCCATGGCGCCGGTGGTTATGCCAAAGACCAACGCAATACTAAAAACCAGACCCATGAATAAAAATGTCCGCTTGTTTCTCATAACTATCCCTCCTTTATTAATTGAATAATGTCGAGCCCAATTGCTCTAAAGTAAGTTTGTATAATAGAATGATACGATTGAGTCAAGTTACAATTTTAATTTTTGACATCCAAAATTTGCTTGCTGTTCAACCCCGATGCTTGTATGAAT
>JBAVYC010000896.1:0-3352 GCA_049698595.1 Desulfobacterales bacterium
AAGCAGACCACCAGTAGCATCGCGAGTCCTGCCGCCAGTACCAGCAGATAAGCATCTTGCACATCCTTCTGCCAGACACCCTGTACCTGAAATGACCGCAGATGCAGATCAGCTAGAGGAAGAAGATACAGATCTTTTGGCACAACGGTTAGACCGGACAAGTGCGTCTCAATGAAGGCAGCAAATTTGTGCTTCAGGCGATTGGAATCATTATTCTCGGCAAGTTTTACAAAGGTTGCTCCCCAAACATGCCAGTTGTCGTCAAAATTAAATGTCTTCGATGAAATCAGCAAATGATACTTAAGCGTCGAATTCAGCGGAACATCTTTTGTCACACCGGTAACTTTGAGCGGAAGTTCGCCATAGAGCATTACGGTTAAGGTTTTTCCCAGGGGGCTATCGTTGCCAAAATATTTTCGTGTCGCCGATTCGGTTAAAACCACCGAATTTGGTTCTTTGAGAGCAGATTCAGGATCTCCGGCAATCATTTCAAAACTAAAGAATGACAAAAAATTCGAGTCCACCCCCATGGCGGCGGCACCTTCTTCATAAAATTTTTTGTCTTTATATTTTACGCTCATATCATCGAGGTAAATCCAGCGGGTGGCATCTTCGATCTCGGGGAACTCACTGGCTAACAATTTCTTGAGGGGCGCCGGCGTTCTGGCCGAGTGGTCGATATCATTATCAGCCTTGGCAAAAGTTTGTACCACGCTATAGATCCGCTCAAAATCTTTATGAAACTTATCAAAGCCGAAATGAAAATCTGCCAGCAAGGCCGCCATGCTGAAAATTGCCAGTCCGAGGGCAAGACCGACAATATTTATTACGGCGTAGCCTTTGTTTCTTAATATGTTTCTGTAAGCGGTTTTGAAGTAGTTTAAAAACATAGCAAAAGGCTAAAGGCGCAAGGCCCAATGTTTAAGTTAATAATGATTTTTTCGATTTTTAATTTGAGGCACCCTGTATACAGTTTGATTCATATTAGGCATTTATCTTACTCATATCTTAAAGAATCCAACGGATTCGCGCTGGCTGCCTTCGCGGCCTGGTAGAAAACGGTCAGGGCCGCAATGAAAAAGGTGAACACTCCAGCAAGAATAAATACACCGAGATTGATCTCAATTCTGTATGGAAAGTTTTGTAGCCAATACCTCACAACGATATACGCAACGGGCCAGGCTATGATGTTGGCGATAAGCATCAGTTTTAATAATTCCGACATTAAATAGGAAACAATGGTCGCTACCGAAGCACCCAGGGATTTCCTGATACCGATTTCTTTGGTTCGCTGCCGAATCGAGAAACTTGCCAGGCCAAATAGTCCCAAACAGGCGATAAAGATTGCCAGAATAGCTAAATAAAAAATGACCTTACTTGTTTTTCTCTCTTCGCGATACATATTGCGGAAGTCTTCATCCAGGAAGCGATAGTTAAAGTCTTGTCGAGGAAATATTTGTTCGAATGTTTTTTGAAGAAATTCGATGGTTTTTGGAATCTGTTGATTTGCAATTTTCACTGAAATATTGTTGCCCGTCATTTCGCTGGAGTAGAAACGCAGCATCAATGGACTGATGGTTTGGTGTAAGGATAGAAAATGATAATCCTTTACAATCCCGACGATTGTCGCACCCTTCCAATCACGGGAACGATAATCCACCCTGTAATAAATTCGCTTTCCAATGGGATCATCCACCCCCATTTGTCTCACCGCTTTTTCATTTAAAATCACAACCTGACCTTGATCGGACAGATGGTCTTTGGAAAAGCCACGTCCCTTGACGATTGCCATTCCATAAGTGTCCAGCACATTTTCATCAATATAATTTATGTTTACCTTGATCCCTTCATTATCAGCAGCGCCTTCCCAGGAAAACCCTGTCCAGTTGCTGGAGTAATAAGGCAAATAATCGGACACGCCTGCTTTTATAACACTGGAATGCTGTAAAATTTGGTTGCGAAAAAGCTTATTTTTTTCAGGCGTCGAATTCTTGGCATTAATGATCAAAATATGGTTGCTGTTAAAGCCCAAATCCTTGTTCAACAGAAAATTGACTTGCTGGATGATAATGGCGGTGCCGATGATCAATACAATTGAAATAGAGAATTGGAGCACAACCAGAAATTTACGCAAAACAATATTTCTGGTGCCGGATGAAAGCATGCCTTTAAACATTTGCACCGGTCTGAATGACGATAGAAAAATGGCAGGGTAAATTCCGGATACTACACCGACCAATATCGTGATGATGATCAGGCTTAATGAAAATGACCAGTTATTTAGATAGTTGATTTTCAAATTTCTGTTCACAATAGAATTAAATTCCGGCAGCAACAGTTCCGTTAACGCCACAGCCAGGAACATCGAAAGGATCACCGTCAGTATTGCTTCCCCTAAAAACTGGTTCATGAGAGATGATCGTTGAGCACCGATGACTTTGCGAATCCCAATTTCCCGGGCCCTGTCCGCCGAGCGGGCGGTGGCTAAATTCATAAAATTAATACAAGCAATTATCAAAACAAACAGAGCAACAGCCGAGAAGAAATAGATATTTTTGATGTCTCCGTTGGTACCTAATTCCGATTGGACATGAGAGTGAAGATGAATTTTAGTTAACGGCTTTAAATAAAGTTCACTATTATATGGGTTGCCGATTTGGTGTTTTCGTAAGGCAAGCCGTATTTTTTTATTCATCTCCTCCAATGAATGTTTTTTATGCAGTAAAACATAAAGAGGCAACCAGTTGCTGTACCAATCTTCAAGGGTAGGCTTATCATAGGTGGCAAGAAGACTCGGATAGGAAATCAACATGTCAAATTGTATGTGTGAATTAGCGGGAACCTCTTTAAGAATGCCGGTTACGATGAGATCATAGTGATGGTCCACCCGGATGGTTTTGCCTAAGGCTTCATCATCACCAAAAAGCGCCCTTGCAACAATTTCCGTAATTACCGCAGAACCAGGGTCAGTCAATGAAGTCCGGCGGTCTCCTTTAACCCACTCAAAGGAAAAGATTTCTAAGAAAGAATTATCCACAAAAAAACAGTTCTCACTGATGATACCTTTGCTATGCCTTAATGAAAGCACAGGAGTCCCTACCCACTTAACTCTGGTTATGGCTTCAATTTCAGGATAATCGGCTTTTAAGGCTTCGGAAAGGGGTGGCGGAAGCCCTGCATCTTGAACTTTTTGGTTATTTAAAACCATTTCTTGCTCGATGCGGTAGATTCGATCATGATTTTCATGAAATTGGTCATAACCGAGCTCAAACTGGATGAATAAAGCGATCAGCATAAATACAGACAACCCCAGCGCCAGCCCGAAAATATTGATAAATGAGTAGAGCTTGCG
>JBAVYC010000897.1:0-2716 GCA_049698595.1 Desulfobacterales bacterium
GCTGGAAAGTGAATTGAAACAGGCGGTCGATTTATCCGGCAGAGTTAAGATGACCATTGCGGAGATGATAGTTAGCGGGTGTCAGAGGTCAGATGACGGAGGATAGAAGTCAGACGGCAGATGACAGAAAACAGATGCCAGAGGTCAGATGACGGAGGATAGAAGTCAGAAGGTAGATGATCTAGGACAGAGAACAAGGAAGTCAGAAAGGGGAATTTGGGCTGATTCCCGTTGAAATAAAATATACCCAGACCGTGCCGTCCATACAGCTGCGGGCGTTGAGAGATTTTATTAAGGATTAAAACTGCCGTTTTGGATTGGTCATCAACAATGGCGAAGGGCCCCGTCTGTATGACGAGCAAATTGCCGGCATCCCCTTTGCTTGTCTTTGAGAAAATTTGAGAAACGATAAGGACAAGAAGTTGCTTTTCTCAAAGTTCTTGATCAGAAGGTACGGCTAAAATGCGAGGCAAACGGACATGGTCCGGTTGTTCCAAAATAAACCGCACAACTCGGGCAATATCTTCCGGCTGCAGCGGCCGTGGGATGTTCAGGCTCTGAGCCGGCGGCACCGGCCACTCCCGGTGAAGATCGGTCTGCACCAGGCCGGGCTCAACACATGACACGCCGATATTGGTTTTGGCAAGTTCCAGCCGCAAGGCTTCTGTCAGCGCCTCGATTGCGAATTTTGTTCCGGCATAAGCACCGGCCGTCGGCCGAACTTTTGTGCCAAGTACACTGGAAGTGTTTATCAAGTAACCCGACCCGGTTGACTTAAAATGCTTTACCGCGACATACGCCATCCGAAAAGTGGCTTCCACATTGACCCGCACCATGTAACAAACGTCTTCAATATTGATTTCATCAATGCTTCCCGTCTCGATAATTCCGGCATTGTTAAAGACGATGTCACAGCGCCCGAAAACGTCCAAAGCGTTTTTCAGTAAATTTTGCGGCATGCCTGCCTGACTGATATCGCCCGCCAGAACAGCCGCATGCGCTAATTCGCCTTTTAATTCCGCAAGACGGTCTTCTCTGCGTCCGGTCAAAATGAATTTTACCCCAGTTTCATTCAGGTTGCGCGCTACGGCCCTGCCGATGCCGCTGCTGGCACCGGTAATAATTGCTACTTTGTCTTTTAGTTCCATGGTGTCGCCCCTTTCCTGGTTTAATGGTGTTGATCGCCAAATTATTCTGGATGCCTGGTGGTGCACCGGGCTGGGACCGAGAAGGGCGGCTCATTGTCAGGCTTAGCTGTCTTCCCGCACCGGGATGTTGGATTGCTGAATGGGAGCCGAATACGTCTCTCGCCTGGCAGAGGTGACGGCACGGTTGGCGATATCCTGAACCTTTTCGTAGGCCAGTTCATTCTTTTTGGCCAGATCGCTGATTTGGGCGGCCTGCGACGCAACCATCTTCTCAAGCGCCTCGATTTTTTCCATAAGAACGTTTCTTTGGCCCTCGAATCGGGCTTCCATGAGCGCTTTGTCACCCTTAAAATCCCTTGTAAGTCTCTCCGTGGCATCGGCCACCGCCTTCTGAACGGCGGCTTCGTTGCGCTTGGGGAAACTTTCGACCTCTTTTTGCAGGGTCTCCATATCCTTTTCGCGGCTTGTAATCGCTTCTTCCCTGGTGTCCAGTGCGGCCGTTCGGTTTTGAAATTCGTTTTCGAATTCGCTTCGCTTTACGGTGAGCCCCTTTTCAAGGGTCTGTAACTCATCATCCAGTGTATTTTTACGCTGCGCCTTATCCCGCGCAAAGGTATACTCATACTCTTCTTTTTCCCTTTGGCGCTGCTTGTTGATCGCTTCGGCCTGCTCCTTGTCGCGCCGGTCCCGATCAGCTTTTTCACGCTGCCACTGGGTGCGTATTTCCGCCATCTCTGCCTCGAAGGCCCCCATTTGGTCCTGCATCTCCCGTTCGAACTGCTCTTTTTTCACCCGTTGGGCGTCGATCAGGGCGGCAAGGTCAGAGGCGGCGGTTTCCACCTCGTAAATGGTGTTGAGCTCCTCCTTTTTAGTTTCGATAGCGGACTGGATTTTCCGGTACGTCTCAATTTCGGTCTCGAAACGTTCCGCCAGTTCGGTTAGTTCACGGCTAAGGGTCCCGCGCAGATCATGGAGTCGCTTTAGTGGATCCTGCGCTGCCTGTGCATCGGCCGTCGCCGCGGCCACTTTTTTTTCGAGCTGCTTGCGGGCCTTTTCGGCATCCAACAAATCTTTGCTCAGACTCTCAAATTGCCCTTTGGCTTCTTGATAGGCTTCCAGTAGCTCTTTTTTGGTGTTGGTCATGGAAACATTGGGAAGATCGGTTTTCTCCGTCATGATATTGCCCCTATCGTAGAATTTTTGAAAGCGTCCTAATTATAAAATCAGTGACCGCCAGCAGAGCGTGGCCCCGGCCCCTTCGAAGGGCCATCCTCAAATCCCCAGTTCTGCTGGTGGTCGCTGATTTTGTGCCGAACCTCTGCAAAACGCGTTCTTAATAAACACAACGACCATAACCTTCCGGATAGCTGAAGCAGATTTTGTTGTCAAGATGATTTTTTTGCAAAAGATTTTAAAACCTGCTGCTGCCAGGATTCGGTGTAGCCGTCTGCTTGGATTTCCAGGCGAATCGTACCATTCAGATAGGGGTGAGCCCCGGCATCGGCAGCCTTGAAATATGCTTCCAATTTACCTGGAGAAATGCGGTTGCCTTCCGGCATGTGTGAGAT
>JBAVYC010000898.1:0-4513 GCA_049698595.1 Desulfobacterales bacterium
GGTCTCCAGTGGCGCTGCCTTATTCCATGTTCTGAACTTGTGTTTTCTGCTATTTTAACTCTGGAAATTCTAAGAAACGTATGATATCCGAAACATATCATCATTCATTTCGATAACGGTCGAATTAAATAGATTGGCAAGTTTTGTCTCCATTAATTGAGATACCCAGCCAATATCCCGCTTAAACCCCGCCTATCTCGCCAGTACCCCGCCCCATTTAAAAAAAAGTACCCCGCCGGATTTAATAAAAAACATACCCAGCCTACCCCGCAAATTTGGAAAATATACCCCGCCGCGTCGTGCAAATAAAACCATACACTTTATTTGCAACAGCTAATATGCTAAAGCCATCGCTCGTTTAGGTTCCGGCAGAGACCGGGAGCTTATAAACAGGAAAAGGCCTGAAGTTGCCGCTTCAGGCCTTTAATATGGACAAACCGTAAAGCATACGGAAGCCCACCACACGTTTTTTTACATACCATGGCTTTCGATTACTTTCAAGAGCGGAGGCGATGGCATGTGCAGTGACGTATTATTAATTGAACTGGAATGCAAACATTGTAAGCTGAGATTTAATATTTGCCGAAAATGTTATCGCGGTCATGTCTACTGCTCCAGCAGCTGTCGCCGTCAAGCTCAGTTAAAGGCTCGTCGCAAGGTCCAAAGCCGATACCGTACTTCTGATAAGGGCCGCGCAACTCATCGTTGCTATGAAAAAATGCAACGAATGAGCAAAACGAATAAAACCATGGCTGATACCTCTACGAATACCCCCCCTCTGCGTGTTATCTTATATCCAGTCGTGCAAAATAGCAAACCACGCTGCAGGTTTTGCGGTGTTTACGGCAAAATTGTGGATGTTTTTCCACACCGCTAGTGTGTGTTGCACTGTGCCGGCCGGAAATTAACCTCATATTTGTTAAATTGCAGGAGAGCTGCGCAAATGAAACGACATTTTTCATCCCGGGAGCTATTCGTACTACGCAATCACATCCCCATTGATACATTGATAGAAAAGCATCTTAGAGTGCCGTCAAAGTTTAGCGATGGATATTTTCGATTTCTTTGTCCGTATTGTCATCAATTTCAAACCGCCACTGATCCGAAAACCAATCTGGCCCGATGTTTTCGCTGTCAACACAATTTTAACACCATCGATATGGTCATGATCTGCAAAGGGGCCCGATTTGTTGAATGCGTAGAATATCTGCAATCGATTTCAAACCATAGCGAGTGAAAACACAGATAAACAGGAGTGTTTAAATGAAAAAGCTCAAACTGGCTGTCGATGACTACCTACTGTGGATGATATCGGGCGGCTATGCCGATAAGACCATCAAAAGGAATAAAACGATTTTAGATCGTTTTGTTTGCTTCACAGAGCGTCATAAAATTAGCTGGGAGCATTGTTTTTGCTCACAAAATATCGATCAGTTTCATAAAAGCACAAGATGTGAAATGACGGCTGTCAGGGGGTTTTGCCGATATCTTGTCAAGCAAAAAAGAATCGTTGCACCGATTGAAAAAGAAACCTATCAGCTGGCGAATATCTATGAAGCATATCTGCATTATTTTGCCACCGCTCGGCAGGTCAGCAATAAGCGCATTCAGTCAATTCGAAGAGTACTATCCGCCTTTGAGGACTATCTTGAAAATAACAAGATAAAATTGACTGTTTTAACCATTGAACACATCGATGCGTTTTTCGCCAAGTTTAATTGCGGCTTTTCTGCGGCCACCTGTAGAGTGTACCGTTCGATAATCAGGGGATTTTTAAGCTATCTGTATCATCAACGCCAAATTATAAAACGTGATCTTGCCCCTGTGGTGGTCGCTGCACCCATGTTTGCCCAGGCCAAGCCACCCACATTTTTACGTGGCGACGAGGTTAAAAAGCTGTTTGACAGCATTGACTGCTATTCGCAAACCGGGCTTCGAACCTACGCCATGCTCCAACTGGCTTACACTCTGGGACTGCGCCCCGTGGAGATATGCCAGATCACACTGGATGATATATCATTTCGCAAAGCCGAAATAAACATCAATATACGCAAATGCCATAATCCCTTAATACTTCCCTTACCGGAAGTCACCGTCAAAGCCATCGCGGCTTACATTATCGGTGCCCGGCCCCAAAGTGACCTTCGGACCCTGTTTTTAAGCCTTATGCCGCCTTATGGTCCCATCACACCGACGACGGTTAATCATCACTTTAAAGTTCATATGCAAAAGGTTAACCCGGCTGCAACCGCATATTGGCTTCGGCATACCTATGCTCAAAATCTTCTGCAGGCCGGTGTGTCATTATATGAAATAAAAGAACTAATGGGCCATGACAGCATCGAGTCGACCCGAAAGTATCTTCTCATCCACATAAAATTAATGCGCGAGGTTTTGTTTGATGAATAAGTTTGAAAGTTTTCTGGCACAACAGTTGGAACAATACGTCACCTATCGCCACAACCTGGGCTATGCAATGAAAGCCTCATTATCCCATCTTAAAACTTTTGATCGCTACCTAAAGCAAAAACAAGCTCAACAAGTTTTATTGCAACCTTCATTTTTTATGGGGCTGCAGGCTGATCTTAAAATTGAACCCAGATCAGTCAACCGAATTATTTCATCCGTGCGCGTCTTCTTTAACTATCTGGTCCGAAACGGCCTATATAAGCAAAACCCGCTCAAGGACATTCCTTATCTGCCGGAAAACGATATTATGCCTTATATTTTTTCTCCTCAACAAGTAAACCACTTGCTGTCGGCCGTCAGTAACCAGATCCGAAAAGGATCACAGCGTATATACTTAAAGGATCTTTCCGGTTACATGGCAATGGTATTGTTGGCACGCTGCGGCTTGAGAATCTCAGAACCTCTACGGTTGAAACTCAACGATTACCGTTTTGATGAGAAAACCATTTACATTAAAAAAACCAAGTTTAAAAAAGACCGTCTGATACCGCTGCCGCAATCGGTGGCCATAGAACTTGAAAACTATCTGGCCGTACGCCGGTGTTTGCTTGCAGATGTTGACAACAAATACCTTTTAGCAAATTCTACGGAAAGAGGATTAAACGACAATCGTGTGCGAACGGTCTTTCATCGGGCCGTCAGCGATATCGGCCTTGAGAAACCCAGACAGATCATCGGCAATGTAAACATCAGTTCCCCCACCCCACATAGCCTGCGTCATTATGCCGAGTTCCGGATTATGCCGAGTAAAATCCCACAATCCGGCGGATCTCTTGCTCTCTGGCTTATCTTACTCGGCATAATCAGAGACTTTTAAGGAAGGCTAAAAGTCGATCGCCTGGCTGATATCGTCCCGGCTTCACATTTGCAGGTTTTGTTTTGGCCAAAGCTTTCTCTTTCATCTTAAGATTGGCCTGCAAATAAACTTGTGCCGTCTCTGGGGACTCATGTCCAAGCCATAGAGCGATCACTGTAATATCCACCCCATGTTGAAGCAATTCCATCGCCGCAGTGTGGCGGAGCACATGTGGCGAGACGCGCTTTTTTTGAAGGGACGGGCATTGTTTGCCGGCAACTGCCACATGTTTAGCCAACAAATATTCAACACCGTCTCGACTAAGAAAACCACCGCGTGCATTAGGGAAAAGCGGATCATCGAGTTGGCCTGATCGCTCTCGCAGCCAACTGCGCAATGTTGTCACCAATTCTTTGCGCAGCGGAGTACATCGTTCTTTGCGACCCTTACCTTGGCATCGAACGTGCGCTCCGCTACCCAGTACAATGTCTTTACAAGTGAGTCCGATCAGTTCAGATACCCGTAAGCCGGTTTGGATTGCTAAAGATAAAAGTGTGCTGTCTCGGCGTCCGCTCCACGTACTTTGATCAGGTGCAGCCAACAAAGCTTCTATTTCTGGCTTGGTTAAAAAGTCGATTAGCTTACGCTCAAACCTCTTTGTCGGTATTGCCAATACACGCTGTATCAATGCACTGTGAATTGGATCCTGCAATGCGATATATTTGAAAAACGAATGAATTGCCGCCAATCGGACATTTCTACTGCGAGCACAGTTACCACGATCTTTTTCAATATGGTTTAGAAAGGAGCCGATAAAAGCGGCATCCAAATCTTCAATGGATAGAGCCGATGGTTCTTTTTTCAAGCGCTGCTTGGCAAAGTTGAATAGCAGGCAGAAAGAATCACGGTAACTTGCAATCGTGTTCGGGCTTGCCTGGCGTTGTCGCATAAGACGATCGGTGAAAAATGCCTCTATCAATGCTGGAAAATTGTTGTTGGTTTTCATGGCAACATTCCTTTTTGTGTTTGTTCCAAACGCATAGCGGCCAATTGCATTAGTCCGGGCACCGCCGATAGATACCAATAGGTATCGGTCACGTGTGCATGCCCGAGATAGGTGCTAAGTTCCGGCATATGTCGATCAACATTCATACCGTTACGGTACCAAGCCAACAGCGTCCTGGTGGCGAAGCTGTGTCGAAAATCCAGGAGACGTGGTCCATGACTGTCATGTGGACCTCGCAATCC
>JBAVYC010000899.1:0-1560 GCA_049698595.1 Desulfobacterales bacterium
GCGTTCAGCCGGGGCGACGAAAAGCCCGATGACCTGTTTTACGAAAAACCACGATACGTGCAGCACATCGATACGACCGCCATTGAGATGGTCAAAAACACGTATGGACGGTTTTTAAAAGACGATATGCAGGTGTTGGACCTGATGAGCAGCTGGCAGTCCCATCTCCCTGAAAATTTAGATTTCAGGCGTTCAGTCGGGTTAGGTCTCAACGAGAGTGAACTCAAAAAGAATTCCCGCTTGAGTGAATCGGTGGTCCAGGACCTCAATCTGAATCCCAGGCTGCCATTCGAATCCGACAGCTTTGACGTGGTGACATGTACGGTATCGGTTGAATACCTGATCGACCCGCTGGCGGTATTTGAAGAAGTTTCCAGGGTTCTGCGTAACGATGGATATTTCATCGTTACATTTTCAAACCGCTGGTTCCCGACCAAGACCATTAAAATCTGGACGGAACTCCACGAATTCGAGCGTATGGGTCTGGTGCTTGAGTACTTTATTCGCTCGGGTGGTTTCAAGAATCTCCAAACCTATTCGATCAGAGGACTGCCACGTCCGCACGAGGACAGGTACTATCCGGATCTAATTTATTCGGACCCCATCTATGCAGTTTGGGGACAAAAATGACAACGCCCTGTCCGATAGGTCTCAATTGCTAATCTTCAGATGATGTGAACAATTTGATCAGCAAGAGCGAAAACCCTAACGTGGGGAAAATTTGAAAGGAGAAAACAAATGTCCAAAGATGACAATCAAAAATACGTTTTGGTTAAGGATGATAAAGGCCAAAAGTTTTTTTGTGAGATAAATGCCGGCGAGGATCCTTCATCTATCCGCATAGATGAAACCGATGATTGTGTTGAAGAAGATGTAATTGGCCGATATGCAGGCAATATCAACATAAAAACCAACTAAATTGAAAGGAATAAATCCATGAGCAATACCGAAGACAAAACCCTGTGTGCCTTACAGGAAGAAGGATACATTGAATCCCATACCGAAGATTTTAAAAGATTAATCCAACCCGCCCGCTTTTTTTGTCAAAACTGTGGCCGGAGTGCAGTCAGATCCGAAAATCTTTGCAATCCAAAGGATCTGAATTAATATCTCGTTTAAAAAAATCCCGGATCGATATGATTTCGGATCCGGGATTTTTGCATTCTGTCGAGATATCCATTTGAAACAGGGTAAACAGAAAATGAACAAGATTTTGATTCTCTTTGGTCACCCGGCCTTCAAGCGCTCGACAATCAATGCCGCTCTAAGAAAAGCGGTGGAAAACCTCGAGGGGATTACCTTCCACGACCTCTATGCAAGCTATCCCGATTTTCTCATCGATGTTACCCATGAGCAGAAGTTGTGTGCGAGCCATGACATTATTGTCTTTCAGCACCCGTTTTACTGGTATTCAACACCGGCCATCATCAGCTGTACCGAATTCAACGCCAGGATGAGGACAAATACATATCCATGTATCAGCAGCACAATGCCGATCTTGCAGAATTGATGAAAAAGGATCGGGAGATCGATATGGCGGAACTTGACAAGGCGTGGACC
>JBAVYC010000900.1:0-4279 GCA_049698595.1 Desulfobacterales bacterium
CTTCCAGCGATTGGCGATCCTTGACATCGGTGCGATCCAGCTTTAAGCGGGTTTCGTCAAAGCGCGTTTGCAGTTTGCTGAAATCTTCCGAAACCCTCGCATTCGCCAAATCAAGCGCGCAAACCGAAGCGCCGGCGTCAAGCAGAGCCTCAATCCAGATCGGGCCCAACTTGCCCAAGGCACCGGTTACAACGGCTATTTCATCCTCTAAACCGAAAATGTTTTTCACGATGCCGCCTCTGCCAGATGTTCGGACCCGTTTAAAGCCTCGTAGGTGATGTCATCATCTTCTTTCATCGCTGCTCGGGTGACGCGACCGATGACTTTATCGATTTGGTATGGCTGCAGACCATCACCCGGAGACTTGATGGCAATGTCTTCGCGTCGTATCATATGGCCGGCCGGCAGATCGCGTGCGGCGACCAGTTTCTTACCCATCTTGGTGATCGGGTTTACCTCGCTGTTATAGACACGCTTGACGCCATCACCCATCGCGGCCCTTGTGCGTTGCAGGTCCCTGACCAATTTGCGAAAACCGATGGGCTCCAGTGAAAAAGCATGATCCGTGCCTTTCCAGGTGTGGTTAAGGGTAAAGTGTTTCTCTATCACCCTTGCTCCCAACATATAAGCCGCCACGGCCATGGCAATGCCGTTATCATGGGATGACAGACCTATCGTGCAGCTGGGAAATCGCTCGCGGAAGGTTGTAATCACATTCAGATTAAGTTCGTTGAATTCTGCCGGATAGCCTGCTGTGCATTGCAGAATGCACAACTGCTGATTGATGGGCATGACTGCATCATAGGCCCGGTTGACATCTTCCATGGTCCCCCCGCCGGTGCTGATAATCATCGGTTTTTGAAATTCGGCGACGTGGGTGAGCAACGGGATGTTTTTCAGTTCACCGGATGCCATTTTATAAACAGGCATGTCGAGTTTTTCCAGAAAATCCGCGCTGGCAAAATCAAAGGCAGTGGCAAACAGGGTGATTCCGATCTCCTCGGCGTAGGCCATGAGTTCTTTGTATTCTATCCAGCCGAATTCTAAATACTCCCGATGCTCGCCGTAGGTGTCACCGTAGCTGTTGGGATTGTCGTAGGGTTTGTTATATCCGGCTTTGGTAAATAGGCTGCGGTTGTCTCTTTTCTGCAATTTTACAGCATTGGCGCCACACTCTTTGGCCACCCGAAACATCTCCTTAGCCGTTTCGAGCTTGCCCTGGTGGTTATGCCCGATTTCGGCAATGGTGTAGCAATCACTACTATCTTGAATGACTTTTCCATCTAATGAAAGTTTGCGCATGATTTTTCCTCCCTCCTTGGACAATTTTTTTACATGAAATTAACAAAGCGTTCTATTATCATGGGTTTTGCCTTTAGAATTCACAACCCAACGGTTTATATTGGGCGTGAACCCTGAACCTCTTGTGTGAAACCTCATTAATTTAGACAAGATTCACAGGATTATTTTGTTTTAGTATAGCTATATCCTGTCCATCCTGTTGATCTTGTCAGAAAAATAAAATTGTATTTCGTTAATTTTTTTATTCGATTTGATCGGCCGTTTTTTTGGCCGGCGGTGGCGCTGAACCCTGAACCTCTGAACCTTGAACCCCTGAACGGTACTTTTCAAACAAATCACAAATCTCCCTTACCGCCCCGTGTCCGCCAGGACATTTGGTTTGATAGAGTGCGATCGAAACGACATCTTGATGTGCATCCTGAACCACAATGGGCAGGGCAACGCACTTGAGACAGGGCAGATCGTTGATATCGTTGCCCACAAAAGCGACCTCGCTCAAGGTAATCCTTTTTTCATGAGCAATATTTTCCAGCACTGCACGTTTGTCCTGACAGTCCTGGATGCAGCGAATCTTCAATTTACGCGCCCGGGCCGAGACGACAGGGTTGGCTTCGGTGGAGATAATAACGGTTTCAATTCCTAATTTTTTTAGCTTATGCAAACCGATGCCGTCGCTACGAAAACAGCGCACGGCCTCGGTGCCATCCTCCAGGACGTAAACCATGTTGTCGGTGAACACACCGTCAAAGTCAAAGGCGACCAGGCGAATTTTAGATAGGAGGTCTTTCAATTAAATCACTTCCCTTGTTCCAGATTTTATCCATGACTTACCGGTGGGTTCGGCATCGATTTCCTGCCACCGCAAACCGGCCGCCAAGGGGTCTTCAATTGCAACCACTGTTTTATTCTGCAAACGATAGGCCTTATCCGCCACCCCCATCAAGGCCGGCTGGTGGGAAATCGCTATAATGGTAATTTTCCCGCTAAGTTTTCGCAGGGTTTTACAAATGGCCGCTTCGTTTCCCGGATCGAGGGCAGTGGTGGCTTCATCCAGAATCAGCAGCTTCGGCTTGTGGGCCAGGGCGCGCGCGATCGCAATGCGTTGCCGCTGGCCGCCTGACAGTTTATGGCCGCGTTCACCGACCACCGCGTAAATGCCTTGCGGTTGATTGGCGATGAATTCCCAGGCACCGGCAGCCTGTAGCGCATCTTCTGCATCTTGGGCCGTAAGGTCCTTATCCCCCAAGGTTACGTTCATTAATATGGAGTCATGCAGCAGTAGGGTTTCCTGGGGAACATAGCCGATCATTCGCCGCCATTTTTTCAAGTCAATTTTTTCCAAGGGAACATCATCGATATAGATTTGACCTTGCCGTGGTCGCAATAGCCCGGTCGCCAGGTCGACCACCGTCGTTTTGCCGACTCCTGATGGACCCACAATGGCCGTAAAGGAACCTACCGGAAACCTTAAGGATACATTTTCCAGAATCAAGGATTCCTCATAGGCGAAACTGACGTTTTCCAGCCGAATGCTCCGGGTCAGGGTCGGTTCATACTTACCGGTCAATGATTCTTGCGCCCGTTGCGCTGCCTGGGTTTTATCCTTCAGGGACCAGAAGGCACTCTCCACCTCTGCCATTGACTGGTACATTTTTTGGACTTTTTGTATTTTTTTTAATAATTTTGACAGCAGAAACATTACTATGAATACATTGGCTATCGGAAATTTCCAGTATACCAGTGCTATATATAAACCCAATGCCAAAAAAGCCACCGATACCGGTTCCTGAAAGGCAGACAGAGCTTGGCTGGCGAAAACTTGTTTTTTCAATGCTTTTTTTAGAGCCTTGGTTTTCTTGCTCAGTACCGCGTCGGTCAGATTTTCTCGTCCCATGGTTTTCAGCGGCTTGATCATGATTAAACTGTCGGTCATATGGGCCATCAGGGATTGCAATAATGTTGTTTGCCGGTCTCCGGCTTGCCTGGTTTTGGTAATGAGAAATTTGAACATGAATAAAATCACTAAACCGGCGCCAATTGCAGCCAGAGTTGCCTGCCAGGACACCATCAGAACGATGACCGCATATACAATCGAATTGACCAAAGCTGCAATGATGGTAATCACGGAAAGATATGCTTTTGCTGCCCGCTTGGCCTCGGTTGCCATCGCATTGGTAAAGCGGCCGATCGGCTGACTAATGAAATATTCCCAGCGAGTACGAAACAGGGCGTGAATTAAGTCAAGTCGTAAATCGGTGGCAACCTGGGCGACCGTGTAACCGATCCGTTTATTAGCTGCAAGGACCAGAAAGGCTTTTAATACCACGCTGGCGACGAAGACGATTAGCAGTATCCCGATGGTGGGGGTCAGCCCCACTGCCCCCAATATTTCCTTTACGATTTGCTCTAAGCTGGAGGCTGAATGAGATACTCCGGTGGTCGGTATTGATTCTTTGCCGCCGATGACAATCGTAAGCAACGGTACCAGCGCAGATAATCCAAAACCCTCCACTATGCCGGCAAAAATCAGCGCACCCACCGTGATTGCGCTTTGCAAAGGATATGTTCGGAAAAAGGTGATTAATAAACGCATAATTTTAGCTTTATAGTAACTATTTTTTTATTACTGTGACACATTTTTTGTCAGATCCAGTTGTATCTGAACCATTGTATATTCAATATTCAACCATTAATCCGAATTTCTCAAACTGCTTGAGGCACCGCAGTTAATTCTCTCACGGCCGTAAATGCCTGGCAAATACGTTCCATTTGTTCCGGTGTATGTCCGGCGCTGACACTGCTGCGCAGCAGGCAGTTGCCATCTGGTGTGGCCGGCGGTAAAACCAGATTAACGTATACACCATGTTCCAAAAGGCTACTCCAGAGAGCAAAGGCCTCGGCTTTGTCTTCTAGTCGGACGGCTATAATAGGACTTGGCTCCGGTCCCACCAAGAAGCCCAAATCCTTTAATTTTTTA
>JBAVYC010000901.1:0-3192 GCA_049698595.1 Desulfobacterales bacterium
AGAATTCATTTCAAGCAGGAGAGATCGATGACATTCAACCAACTTCACAAGCATCTGTACAGAAGGCAGGGTGGCTTGCTTTTTTTCTTTTTTGTTTTGTCCTGTCTTTTTTGCCTTGAAGGTTATAGCGAGGATGCCGACCTTTTTTCAGCCCAATCCCTTATAGTTGAGGGCAAAAAGCTCGCCGTTATTCCAACCGACCTGGACAGTCAAGGAATGTTCGAAATTGTCGTGGTTAGTAAAACTGGTGTCTATCCGAAAGAGAAAAGGTGGATTTCAATTTTTAAAGCCGACACCTCAGCCCAGTATTCCACGACTGCCGGCCAACAATGGGAAATCGACCACACTGCAGCCATAATTGATGTGGGAGATGTCGCCTCACCTCCTGGTAAAGAGATTTTCTATCTCACGGGCGACGGTATCCGTTACTACGCCCAGGATGAAAACGGTAACTTTTCCGCTACCCCTCATAACCTTCTCTCCTTCCCCACCATCACCGTTTTCCCGGCAGCCGGGTCTTTACCACGGGGACGTCTGTTTATGGATTGGAAGCGCAATGGCGGTAAAATGCTGCTCCTGCCCCAATTTAACTCCCTGGTGTTTTTTGACCGGGCCGGCTCCGAGAACTGGCAGAAGACCGAGAGGGTAACCGTAGCGCCGCGCACCTTCCTGTTTAGCGATCAAGTGAATGATGGCGCATTCAGAGATTTTTCTCTACACGCCGAATTCCGTCTGCCTAGAATTTTTGTAGAGGATTTCAATGGTGACGGTTTTCCAGACTTGCTTCTTACAGAACAGGAATCAGCCACCGTGTACTTGCAACAAGACGACGGACATTTCGCTCCCAAACCATCAGCCACGATCGTATTTCCGGTTCGCCCTGCAGGCAAAGACTCTGACACAAGCCTCTCATTCCTCCTGACGCCGGTGGATGTGAATGGGGATAAATTTTCGGATATGGTACTGACGTTGACAAGGGGCACGGGTAAATTCCTGGAACGGAAAATAATAATTTTCATTTTTCTAAATCAGCAGAAGCCTGACGATCCCTTCCCAGCTCAGCCCGACCAAACCATCACCGTCGACGGCATTACTCCGGGGGTCAACATAGAAGACGTGAACGGAGACGGCAGGGGAGACCTGCTTTTCTCCAGTATCCGGGTCGGTTTCTGGAAGGTCGTTAAAAATCTCATCTCCAAACGAGTAGATTTGGACACATCAATTTACCTACTGCGAAGCGATAACAAATATCCGACAAAGCCTGATTTTCATCGGAAAACAAGCTATAAGCTTGACCTCACTCATGGGATTCGTTTTCAGGGCACCTGGCCGACCCTTGGAGGTGATTTTACCGGGGATGGGCGCAGGGATCTTTTGATAGCCCGTGATGAAGAGATCGCAATCTATCCAAAGAGTCAGGAAGGGGATCTATTTTCAAAACCGCTCACCCAATCCGACGTTTTTTCATCTCCGTATATGCACATCGTCGATCTGAACGGTGATGGCCGGGATGATCTTCTTTTCTACGAGACAAAGAGGGATGGAAAGATCTCAATACTCTTGAACACAGGAGAATGGAAAGACTTACCTTCTCTCAAAAAAAAATCCATGCCCTCTAACGGAAAATAATGCTCGGAGCTTCGTCTTTACTAAAAAGGAGGAGCCATGCGTTCTAAAGATTTCAGATTCTTTTTTGTCCTTATTTCTCTTTTGCTGTTAGTGAACTCATGCAACCGTCGATCGGAACTTGAGGGATCATGGGTTGGTTGTGAAGTTCGAAAACCTCTGATTGATTGGACGTTAACAATTAAGGGCAACAAATTTAGTTTGGTTCGTGAAGATTTGAATGTGTGGTATAAAGGTTTCCTTAGATTGAATAAAAACTGCCGCCTCAAGAAAATTGATTTGGAAATTATAGATGCCATGGCGCAGATATCTTGTGGAAAGACGTCACTAGGTATTTATGAGGTAGATGGAGATACACTAACAATTATAGCAACTGATCCCGGCGATCATTTAAGACCATTATCTTTTGATGAACCCTGTAAATCTAGTGAATTTTTCTTTACCAGAAACAATAGTGGTTTTGAAACCGCTTCTAAGTCGAGCCGGGTTCCTTAACGGGTTCAGGGAAAGTAAAAGATCGAAATTGAGAAAAGGAGGAAGTAAAATGAATAAATGGTTTCTAATAATAGCCTTCAGCTTGCCGCTTGCGATTTTTTCTCCTGGGAGCGCAGAGGCAAGAAACAAGGTTCGTATTGGAGGTAATGTTGTCGTTGATGAAGGGACGGAAGTGAAAGATGCCGTTGCCGTGGGCGGCAGCGTCAGCGTTAATGGTAAGGTCAGGGATTCAGCTGTTGCGGTCGGCGGTTCGGTTATCTTAGGCCCTAACGCAGTCATCGGCAAAGATGTGGTCTCTATCGGAGGGGCAGTCAAACAAGCGCAGGGCTCTAAAATACATGGTGATGTCGTCGAACTGAATATCCCCGGTGTTTCAGCAATAATACCATTCTTTGTTGAGGATACCCCTTCGAGTTGGTTCTGGACTTTTAAAATCACTCTGTTTCTCGGTTTCCTGGGACTAGCTGTTTTGATGGTCGTCGTACTGCCAAAACCGTTTAATTTGATTTCTACCAATGTGCAACAAAATTTGGGAAAGATCATTCTTTGGGGTATTTTGGGGTTGGTAGTGCTCTTTCCCTTGGCATTCTTTTTGGTTATTTCGGTCATTGGTATACCACTGATTGCGCTGGAATTTTTTTTAGTTGGCATCGCATTTCTGGTAGGTTACATCGCCATCGCCCAGCTCATTGGTGATAAGATAGCCGCGCTTATGAAAAGACCTGGGCTTGGTGTAATTTGGCTTACCGTGATGGGGCTTTTAGCGTTATGGCTTCTCAGCTGGGTGCCGTTTCTGGGATCACTGGTTAAAGCAGTGGTTATCGTGCTGGGGTTTGGCGGTGTTCTTGCGACTCTTTTTACATCAAGAAAAAGGGTTCAGGTTGATAATGCTCTGTAATCTCAAACACTGTTTAATCCATCCGTCTAGCTCTGTTTGACTGGAGGGCGTGCTGGAACAAATAAAGGAGGAAACCTGATGCGTCAACAAAAGAAAAGATATTTCTTAACGTCATTTCTGGCAGTACTGTTTGTTGGAATGGGGTTTTTGGGATACGCCGCTTCGCAGAATCC
>JBAVYC010000902.1:0-3722 GCA_049698595.1 Desulfobacterales bacterium
GGTAGACGCACTGGACTTAGGATCCAGCTCTGGCGACAGAGTGGGAGTTCAAGTCTCCCCTCTCGCACCAATTTAAATTCAGAAAGGATGATGATGCAAGTTTCAGTCGAAGATATTAACAGTGTCAAAAAGACACTCCACATTGAAATACCTGAAGAAACAGTTGTTAAAGAACTGGACAAGGCTTACGATAAACTGAAAAAAAAAGCGAAGGTCAAAGGATTTCGACCCGGTAAAGTACCCCGGTCGGTGGTGGTGCGGCTATTTAAAAAGGATGTTCATGCGGATGTGACATCCAATTTGATCCAAAGCTCCTTTATGGATGCGTTAAAGGAGACCGATCTCAAAATCGTGGGAACACCGAATGTTGACCCACCCGAACTGGAGGCTACTGGTCCCTATCGATATGATGCCACAGTGGAGATTTCGCCTGAACTTGAAGATATTAAATACCACGACCTAGTTCTGAAACGTACAAATTACAGGGTTTTGGACGAGGAAATTGAGGCGCAGCTAAAGATGTTGCAGAAAAATATGGCGCAGCACCAGAAAATAGCGGAAGACCGTTCAGCCCAAAAAGACGATTTTGTTTTAATCGATTTTGAAGGTTTCAAAGAAGGCCGACCGTTTGCCGAAACGGCCAAAACAGAGAATTTTAATATGAAGATCGGGCAAGGTCCCGTCATTAAGGAGTTCGATGATCAGCTCATCGGCATGCGGCCCAATGACAAAAAGGAATTTGAGGTAAAATTTCCCCAGGACTATTTCAACAAGAAATTGGCGAATCTGGACATTTTATTTCAGGTGACCCTCCATGAAATCAGAGAAGAGGTGCTTCCTGAAATTGACGATGTACTGGCCAAAAAAGCCGGCCAATATGAGAGCCTTGACGATTTGAAGAAGGCCATTTCGGATAACATGGAGCAGGGCTATAACAAGCGCGTGGAACAAGAATTGCATGAACAGATTTACCAAGAGCTGATTTCCAAATCCGATTTTGAAGTGCCGGACGTCATGGTCGATATGGAACTCGAAGGGATCGTTGAAGAAGCCGAGCGTTCTTTTGCCCATCAAAACATTTCCATGGAGGATATTGGACTTACCAGGGAATCTATCGCCGAAAAATATCGTGACACAGCGGTCAGACAGGTTAAGCGCCATCTGTTGCTCGGCAAAATGATCGATCAGGAGAGCCTAACCATTTCCGATGATGAACTGGAAGACGGATTAAAGGCGATGGCGGACAGCTTTAATCAACCCCTTGAGCAAATTAAGAATTATTACGATCAAAACAAGGACAAAATCGACTATTTCAAACACACTCTCCTTGAAAAAAAGGCGATCAAGCTTATCATTGATAGTAGCAAGATCGAGGAGGTGGAACCGCAAAAAGAGGATACCGCCGCTGAAGAAAGCGAGCCGGCAGCTAATAACAGCTGAATTTCCTCGATTGAATATTGAAGTTTTTAGCCTCCGGCGCGGAGAGGAATTGCGTTAAATATTTATAATAAACCTTCAAAAAATGACGGAACCAAGCAATAGCCCAACTTTTCAATTCCGGTTTGTCTGGTTTAATTAATCAACTTCGTACTTTATATAATAAGGAGGAAATCTGTGCCACTTATTCCCATGGTCATCGAGCAAAGCAGTCGGGGCGAGCGTGCCTACGACATCTATTCAAGACTGCTCAAAGACAGAATCATTTTCCTCGGAACCGCAATGAATGATGAAGTTGCCAACCTTTTGATTGCGCAGCTCCTCTTTCTCGAATCCGAAGACCCTGACAAGGATATTAATTTTTACATTAATTCTCCGGGCGGCCTTGTAACCGCCGGAATGGCGGTGTATGATACCATGCAGTATATCAAGCCGGATATTACCACGGTGTGCATCGGGCAGGCCGCCAGCATGGGCGCGGTTTTGCTGACGGCCGGAACAAACGGTAAACGCTATTCGCTGCCCAACTCGAGGATTCTCATCCATCAACCCATGGGAGGTTTCCAGGGCCAGGCCTCTGATATCGAAATCCAGGCCAGGGAAATTTTGCGCATGAAAGAGACTTTGAATGAGATCCTTGTCAAGCATACCGGCAAGAAAATTGAGCAGATACAAGGTGACACGGACCGCGATTTTTTTATGACCGCCGTGGAGGCTAAAGCTTACGGCATTATCGATCACGTCATTACGGATCGGGACGACCTTGATAAAATTGAAGGGGCGGAGGCTTAATATGCCAAAGAAAAAAGACGAAAACGACAATCTCTTTTGTTCATTTTGCGGTAAAAATCAGTCAGAAGTCAGGAAGTTGATTGCCGGTCCGGCAGTATACATATGTGACGAATGCATCCAGCTTTGCAGTGAGATCATAGAAGAAGAGAGCGAAAAGGATACCAAAGATTCGGAGCAGGTCATGGTTCCGAAGGAAATTAAAGAAAAGTTGGACGGTTACGTCATTGAGCAGGAAGCGGCCAAAAAAATGCTTTCCGTTGCGGTTTACAATCATTACAAGCGTCTCGATGCGATAATTAATGCCGGTGAAATCGAAATTCAAAAAAGCAACATCCTCCTAATCGGTCCCACCGGTTGCGGTAAAACCTTGCTGGCCCAGACACTGGCACGATTTTTAAATGTCCCCTTTACCATTGCGGATGCAACCAGTTTGACCGAGGCCGGCTATGTCGGCGAGGACGTTGAAAACATCATTCTTTCTTTGCTTCAAAATGCCGACTATGATGTTGAAAAGGCTAAACGCGGCATTGTTTACATCGATGAAATTGACAAGATTGCCAGCAAAACAGATAACCCCTCCATCACCCGCGATGTATCCGGAGAAGGGGTTCAGCAGGCCTTGTTGAAAATTATCGAGGGCACCACCGCCAGCGTACCGCCAAAAGGCGGTCGAAAGCATCCCCAGCAGGATTTCGTCAAAGTGGACACTTCCAATATACTTTTCATCTGCGGCGGAACCTTTAATGGTCTGGAAAAAATCATCCAGCGGCGTACTGGATCCAAAATGATGGGTTTCGGCGCCAAAATCGTCAAAGAAAAAGAAAGAAGTATCGGTGAAACATTGAAAGCGGTTCAACCCGAGGACTTGATCAAATTCGGACTGATTCCGGAATTTTTAGGGCGCCTGCCGGTGATTGCGACCCTGGGCGAATTGAACGAGGATGCCCTGATCAGAATATTGAAAGAGCCGAAGAATGCGCTGCTCAAGCAGTTTAAATTGCTTTTTGACATGGAAGGGGTCAACCTGCGGCTGACCGACAGTGCGCTTGCGGCGATTGCAAGAGAAGCGACCAAACGAAAATCAGGCGCCCGCGGGTTACGTGCGATTATGGAAAACTGCATGCTCGATATCATGTATGAGCTTCCATCTGCTGAAAATGTTAAAGAATGTGTCATCGGTGAAGAAGTCGTGTTGCATAATGAAGCCCCGATTTTGCTATACGAGCAGACTAAGAAGCAAGCCTGATCGGGCCTTGGCAAAGAATAACCGTTCACAGGTTCAGGGTTCAACGTTCAGGGTTAAGGACAAAGAAGGCATTAAAGACCCGAAGTCCTTGTGAAAAATACTCTTTTTCCCAATTAATTTCCAAATTGGCTCCAAATTTTGGATTTGGCCTGACGAAGCTGACGATTTTTTCGTAAATACGCATCCCAAACGCAGTCCAGGAACGAGAATGCGACCTTGAACCCAGAACCTTTGAACCGTTGAACTG
>JBAVYC010000903.1:0-7391 GCA_049698595.1 Desulfobacterales bacterium
GGACTCGGAGATATTTGAAAGCGAGGATAAACCCGCCGCAAAGACCTCAGAAAATATTCCTAAAAGTGAAAATACAAGCAAAATCGAAAGCTATTCGGAAAAATCCATTCAATCCTTTACCTTTATCGGTCATTCCCATATCGTTCGTGCCTGGGACGGAGTGCTGCCGATCCTGTGCGAATATTTAGCCTCGACGCATGAGAAAGATTTCGAGAAGGTTTTATGGATATCCGACAATCAAAAACCATACTTTTCGCGCTATTCGGATCAGCTGCGGATACCGGAAAAAATTCAATCAACGGACATCTATGTCGAAACCAGAATAAATCCTGACGAAGTGGCTAAGACAGCTCACAAACTTATAGAGGCCTTCGGTTACAGCCAGGATGATTTGAGTATCGATGCCCGTTGAAGTGGTATTTTAACCTTTACGTGTGGTGAAACCGGATTTGTGATTTTGCCTGGGAATCAGTCGCGATGGGCTTTGGAAGGTTATCTGAAAAGTTGGGAATGGGTACCTGTTCTCGTCAACCGATTAATGTCATCTTCAATGCAATCGATAACCAACAGATCGCCACCAACATGAAACTCTTTAAAACCTGAAGCATTTCCAACCAGCTTATGGTCCCTTGCTTCGAGTAGCAACCCTTTCCCGTCTAACAAAATGGATAAAAATTTAATATACTTAGTGGCTGAACTACGTGTGGTACGTTTTTAACCTTGACAAATTTTAATGAATCGCTGAATTTGATGTCTGAAGAAGTTTGGGAGCCGGCAGCCATTTTTTCCTCCTCCGAAAAAACAGCACGTATGGGAAAAAAACCTGATCTCTATAAATCTATAATCTTCAATCAGTTGCAAACGGTTCAAAACGGGATGCCATGGCCGACAGTTACCTTTTTTACGATATAGAAACCTCGGGGTTAAACAAGGCCTTTGACCAGGTCTTGCAATTCGCCGCTATTCGCACAGACCGGCAGCTTAATGAAATTGACCGCCATTCCGTTATGGTTAAGCTGCGGCCTGATGTAATCCCATCACCGGCAGCGCTTCTCACCAATCGCATTCCTGTCACCGAATTTTCCGACGGGCTGTGTGAATACGAAGCTGCCGCGCAAATCCATCGGTTGATGAATCAACCCGGTACCATCAGCCTGGGCTATAACACGATGGGATTCGATGATGAATTCATGCGGTTTTCGTTTCACAGAAACTTGCTGCCGCCTTATACCCACCAGTACAAGAACGGCTGCAGCCGGATGGATTTGTATCCGATAACCATTATATACCGGCTTTTCAAAAAAGACGTGTTGATATGGCCGCAGATTGACGGCAAACTATCGTTAAAATTAGAACACCTGAGTTCGGCCAACCGACTCGTATCGGGTCAGTCCCATGAAGCTATCGTGGATGTGGCCGCCACGGTTGAATTGGCCCGTCGTTTCTTTAAAAAAGAAAAGATATGGCGGTATTTGGAAGGTTATTTTGATAAGGAGACAGATGCGCATCGGATGGCTCAACTGCCGGTTGGACTGCAAAGCGCCGCAGGGGATCACTGCAGCGGATTGATGGTCAGCGGCGAGTATGGTCCCGGTCAAAATTATCAGATCCCGGTGATCTCCATCGGATCATCGCTCCCTTACCCCAATCAAACATTATGGTTGCGATTGGACTTGCCGCAGCTTCGCGAAACCACTCCTGAAGCCACTGCCGAAACGACCTGGGTCATCCGCAAACGCATGGGGGAGCCCGGGATAGTGTTGCCTCCCCACGATCGATACTGGCAGAAAATCGGGAAGGACCGCAACGCCATCTTTCAGGAAAATTTGGAATGGCTGCAGGCAAATCAGGAAATTTTTCAACATATTATAAAATACTACCGTGAGTACCGCTACCCGTTCATCCCAAATTTAGACCCCGATGCCGCTCTTTATCAAATCGGGTTCTATTCCCGGGCTGATGAGAAATTATGCCGAAGCTTTCACCGGGCTTCTTTGGAAAAAAAAGCAGATCTGGTCGAACAATTTTCAAGCCCGGATGCCCGCACACTGGCCTGGCGCATTATTTGCCGAAATTATCCGGGTGCCATGGCCGCAAAATTTGCCGGGAAATTCAAAACATACATGGATTGTATCAATCCGCCAAGGGAAGCGGATGCGATGGTGGACTACCGGCAAGCAAGCCGTATAACACCGACAGGCGCCCTGATCGAAATTGAGCGTCTGAAACAGACCGAAGATCTCAGCGATCACCAAATCCGATTGCTCGGCGACCTGGAAAACTACATCCGCACAAGATTTAAGAATTGAGAGATTCAGGGATTGAGGAATTGAAAGAAGTGCTGCCGTGCAGTAAATATTTTTTGATTTAACTTCCAAATATTATCAGTAAATAAAAAGCGGCATAAACACTAAAGCCCACGATCGAGTACATTATCATTTCATTGAACATCTATTGTTTCCCCATTGATAAGGTCATATAAAATCCTTTCATCTTATATCGGCAGATTTGATTTTTTCTTGATAGCTTCAGCATAAAGATCAGGCCGGGGCGAATTGTTTGCTAACCCGTCAGGCGTTTGTTATGCTGGAATAAATTAATCTGAAATCTAATTTAATTGGACAAACAGACTTATGAAGCTCTCGATAATTATCCCTTGCTACAATGAAGTCGCTACAATCTCTGAAATCGTAAAGCAAGTGCTGGCGATCGACCACCAAGACCTCGAAATCATCGTTATCGATGATGCGTCCAATGACGGCACAAGAGAACTCCTGGAAGAAAGTGTAAAACCTTCGGTCGCTAAAATCATTTATCACAAAAAGAATATGGGAAAGGGTGCCGCTTTGCGCTCCGGGTTTAAGGAGGCTAATGGAGATGTTGTAATCGTTCAGGACGCCGATCTTGAATACAATCCGCAGAACATTCCCAAAATGCTGGAACTCATCGAAAGCGGCAAGGCCGATGTGGTATTCGGCTCACGATTTATGGGCGGCGGACCTCACCGCGTGCTATACTTCTGGCATTACATGGGAAATAAATTTTTAACCCTGCTCTCCAACATGTTTACCAATATCAATCTTTCCGACATGGAAACCTGCTATAAGATGTTTCGTCGCGAAATTATTCAAGCTATTGAAATTGAAGAGAACAGATTTGGTTTCGAACCGGAAATCACTGCCAAGATTGCCCGGGGAAATCATCGCATCTATGAAGTCGGCATTTCTTATTCCGGACGGACGTATGCAGAAGGTAAAAAAATTGGTTGGAAAGATGGAGTTCGAGCATTTTACGCTATCTTGAAATATAATATTTGGCATCGATAACGAATTAAGAATAGATGTTTTGGCTTCGCAAAACATCTATTCTTAATTCGTATCGCTTAATTTAACATCTTTTGGTATTTGTGTTTTGTTATTTGAAATTTTTAATTGCTGAAACCTGACAGGGCCGTCAGACCGATTGGGGCTGTGGTTTATTTTTCTTCTGAAAGTCGACAATTTCTCCGATTGCGTCGATGGCGGCTTTAATCTGATCCTCCGTGTTAAAGGGACCGATGCCGACCCGAACCGCCCCTCCGATTTGAGCGGTGCCCAATTGTTCATGCACCAGGGGGGCGCAATGAAGTCCGGTTCGGCAGGCGATATCGTACTCGCCATCCAAAAGGGTGCCCACATTGAGTGCCTCCATTGCGTCAAGATTGAAGCTGATGACAGCGATGTGATCGGTCAGATCCTCCTGGCAGTAAAGTGACACCCCATCCAACTCACTGAGGCCGTCTGTTAACATGCGGGTCAACTTCATTTCCTGCTGGTGAATGAGATCCATCCCTTTCTCTTTTATCCACTTCAAACCGGCATGCAGGCCGGCAATGCCCACAACATTGCCGGTGCCGTATTCAAGCCGGTAGGGATATTCGTCCAGATGCATGCGATGGGCGGAACGGACCCCGGTCCCGCCGGCGCGGGTATGTCGAATCTCAATTCCTTCCCTGACATAGAGACCACCAATGCCGGTCGGCCCCAGCAAGGATTTGTGACCGGTAAAAGCGACAATATCGATGTGCATTTGCTCGATATCAATCGGTACCTTGCCGGCGGACTGGGAAGCATCGATGGCTAAGGGCACATCGTGCTCCCGGCAGATGCGCCCGATGGCCTCAATCGGTTGAACGGTGCCGATCACGTTGGAAGCATGATTTATGACGACAAGACGGGTATTTGCTTTGATTTTATTTTTGATATCGTCGGGATCCACAAATCCGTTCGTGCCGAAGGGTACATAATCGACCTCGACGCCGTTGAATCTACTCTGATGATAGAGGGGACGTAGCACGGAGTTGTGCTCAAGTGTTGTTGTAATGGCGTGATCGCCCTTTTTTAGCATGCCGAAAATAATCAGGTTAAGTGCATCGGTGGAGTTATAGGAGAAACATAACCGACTGGGATCGTTGCCGTTAAAAAAGTTGCAAAGCGACTTACGGGTGTTGTCGACCAGATCTCCGGTTTCCATGCACAAATCATATCCGGACCGTCCCGGATTGACTCCGAAGCTCCGGTAAAAAGAATCCATGAAGGTGTACACTTCATCCGGTTTGGGAAAGGACGTGGCGCCATTATCAAGATAAATCAAATTTTCCATAAAATAACTCCTTAGTCCTGAGAAACGACCAATTTAGTCGATAAAGAAACCTTTGAAGTTTCATATAGTGAATTGTTTTGGTTATAGAACCGTCATATTAAATGGATACATATAAATCCCAAGCGAATATCAAATCAACTTATCCGTGGGAGCGGCTTCCAGCCGCGAAATTTAACCTCGCTGCTGGAAGCCGCTCCCACATCTGATATCACTTGTACATTCTATATAACCGGATAACATAATTTGTGATGCAATTTTCGGAATCACCGAACTAGGATCCCTGGTGCTCGAAGAATCCGGTCGCGCCATTACATAGGGTATTCTTGGGCATTTTGCAAGTAGACGAATTAGAATTTCTCGGACTCGGTACCGATTTCGGTGGCTATACCGTTAACCTTAATTTTGTATAAAGTCCCGCATGCTTTAAAGCCTTTACCCTGGTAAATTTTTTTGTTATCTTTTCCTTGCTTTGATGCTGAAAAAAGGCCCTCTGAGACTGATTTTCAAGAAACAGACAAAGGAAAGGAGATTCTATGCATATCGTAAGATTCATTGATGAAAAAGGCCAGGACTGCTATGGCCATAATTATCGTAACCACAAAGCGGTACGACTGGGCGGGGATTTATTCACCGGCCTGGAGGAGACCGGTGAAACCGTCAATGTCAAAAAAATTCTCGCACCACTGGTACCCTCCGCCATTTTAGCGATTGGGCTTAACTATCACCAGCATGCCGAGGAGACCGGATCAGAGCTACCGAAATACCCGGTGCTGTTTATGAAAAATCCGGCTTCGGTCACCAACCCCGGCGACCCTATCCTCTTACACCCCTGCTGCATGCAGCCGCCCGAAGTGGACTACGAAGTTGAGTTGGCAGTCATCATCGGTAAAACTGCCAAAGACGTGTCCGTCGCCGAGGCCTTCGATTATGTGCTCGGCTACACGGTCGCAAACGATGTTTCCGCCAGGCGATGGCAGGGCGGACGGGGATCAGGTCAATGGGTGCGCGGCAAAAGTTTTGACACCTTCTGCCCCCTGGGACCCGAGTTAGTGACTGCGGATGAGCTCGCCGATCCTCAAAATCTCCGGTTGACCTGTGTGCTCAACGGCCAAGTCATGCAGGATGCCAACACTTCCGATATGATTTTCCCGATTGCCGAACTGATCTCTTTTCTTTCGACAGGCACAACGCTGCTTCCAGGCACGGTGATCCTTACCGGAACACCCAGTGGCGTGGGCTACACCCGCAAACCCTCCGTCTTTCTCATGCCCGGCGACACGGTTGAGATGACCGTCGAAGGGATTGGAACCCTGAGCAATCCCGTGGAACTACATAAATTAGAAATTTAGCATTCACAGGTAGGAAAATTCAATATTTTAGATGTTAAGGCGCCCGGCCGGCAAGACGCGGAAGCACAGGAATGTCAGGCATATTTCCAGCTTCCGCAACACAGCCGCAAGGGCTGGATCGGCATCTAAAATGTGAAGTTTTTTGGAATTGCCATTCTGTTGAGCACATTGCGATAAGACGCCCACCGAATCATTGCTCCTTGCAGTCTATATCCAACGAGCATTCCCCACCATCCTCTGTCAAGACCGTCATTTCTTCCTCTCCGGGCAGAGGAGATCGATCGAAGTACAAAACCGGTTGCGGATCAAAACATGCGCGGCGCACATAGTTTAAGATCTTATCTTCTCCTTTGATAAAAGAAAACCCGGCGGTGCTCTTAACGACCAAAGCCGGGACTTCGTTGATTCCTAACATGGCCAGCATGAGACGATTCACTTCCGGGGTGTACGAGGCCTTCAGCTCAAAGCCATTGACTCTGAATGTGTCTAATTTCTCGACGGGATTCAAATAAAAATCACAGCTGTTACAGTTGTCCAATGCATGAATCACCTTAATGCAATGAGAACAATCCGCAGAAAAAATCAGAAAAATTTCTTTGGCTGGCGTAGCACAGGATTTTACGCCATAGCTCCCGCTTTCTAAAGAATAAAGCTGGGAAGAAACCCGCGCGGGTAAGAACGTCAAGAGGGAGAAGGAAAAAATAATCGCGATGACGACGGTTACACCGGATATGATCTGTTTACGTCCATACACAAAATTTAAAATGACGACAAACAAAAATATGAGGATGCAGTAGCTGCAGACCACATGGGCGACAAATATCTGATAGGACAGCAGCACGCCTTCAACCGCAAAACCTGCCAGAAGCAACAGTCCCACAAAATTAAAGCCGCTAAAGGATCTATCTTTGATAAACCGAAGTGACCAATAGACAAACTGAAAAAATAGAAGACCTAAGATATTAAAATATAAAGGTGAAAGGACAGTGAGGCGCTCGACAAGCTCGCAGCCCTCGTTCGGACAGATGGCTGATCCGTTGACCAGACTGTAAATTATCTGAACTGCGATGACGAGGCTTGCACTTAAGGCTAATAATTGCATAATCGGTAAACTGCGGAACTATAAGCCCCAATAGGACTGTTTGTAGAAATCACGCCCGCCCAGCTTCCGGCTCGACGACATATGTGGCAAAACTTTTTTAATTTCTTTGTTTCCGGCATGGCTGACTCAGCTTCAACTGGTACTATTTTAATACGTGAGATTAAATTTTGTCAAGCATGCCCGAATAATGAACCAAAGCGGCCATGGCGCGGGAGGCCCGCTCGGGGGAAGGTAATACCGGAACACCATATTGCAAAAGTTTTCGGACAGACAACTCTTCATGGCTTTGAAACGTAAAA
>JBAVYC010000904.1:0-1555 GCA_049698595.1 Desulfobacterales bacterium
TGAAAAGCGGAAAAAGATCTATTCTACAAAAAATGTTGTATCTACATTTTATGATGATGCCCATCAGGCATCCATTTTCTGCTTTCACCCAGAAAATATGCCAGTATTACGAGAAAATCAATACAATCATATTCGTTTTGATACTCTAAATCCACCACTCCAATATTCCAGAACCCATGATTCCATCATTCCATTGTTCCATCATTCCAATTGCGGAGCGAAGCGGAGCTAAGTTCATTGCTTACGCAGCGCTGCCATTCCTATTTTGCTTGAATGTCAAAGAAGTATATAATTCAATCAATCAAAATGGCTCAGCGGACCGCGAATATGACTTACCCAAATGTCCACAAAATCTGGATATTCTGCGGTTCCCTTGAGAATGGGTACACACTGAATCCCGGCTTTGGTAAAAATGGATTTCCAGGAGTCGTCTTCATCGCCGGCCATGTCGTTTTTGGCGTGATCGCCGGCCACGGACATAAAGGGCATCAAATACGCTTTTTTGATTTTCTTTTGGAGCAATATTTCCCTGATGTCGTCAGCCGCAGGGTAACCCTCCACCGTGCCCATGAAAACGTTGGGATCTTTGAGTTGAAGCTGCCACATCAAAGCGGCATAAAACGCGTTGGATGGATGGTGGGTGCCATGTCCCATCAGGACTACCGCATCGCTTTTTTGGCGGTCCCGGGGAATGGTTTTCAAGGTGGCTGCCACGGCGAGTTGCATGTCTTGTTGTGTGGCCAGCAAGGGATTTCCCAACAGGATGCGCTGGAATCCGCCCATAGCCTTGAAAGCGCCCACGGTGCGGCGTAAATCATGGTATTCTGCGCCGCCGATGGTATGCAGCGATTGTACGGCCACGTGGGTAAATCCTTCATCCTGCATTTTTGCAAGGGCGACCTCAGGTGAATCCAGATGTCTGCCCTGTTTGGCCAGCTTCTTGCGGATGATGTGGGATGTATAGGCCCAGCGTAAGGGTATATCAGGATAAGCGGCCTTGGTTGTATTCTCAATGTTATCAAAAGAAACCTGGGCGCCGGGTAGGCTGGACCCGAAGGCTACCAGCAATATACCCACTTTTTTGGGAGTCTTGTGACCATGGTCCCCTGCCAGGACAGCTGCGCACAGGCAGAAAAACATGAAAATAGCCGGCATCGAAATCAGAATATTTTTTTTCATCGGTAGCATCTCCTTCACTGTAATTTTCTGTTTTAGTGATATTTTTTTTGGTTCGACCCGTGCAGGACAGAATTTTTATAATTAAATTGAAGATAGGACCATAAGAAGGTATTCAAACGGCAACACCATATTCTTTTTCAATAAACTTCAGATTCTCGACCGCATTGTCATATTTGGTCTTGCCGTAACTGTAATAATCGAATTCGATTTTTGAGATATTGAGTTGAATCAGGCTCCACAAAAACCAGTAAATATCCGGAAATGGTTTGAACAGGTCGATATAAAAAAGGGTCTGATCAAAATTATCGCCCTTGCTGTATTCCGCCACAATGCTCTTTTCGGCCTCGCGGGGAACCAGGATCTCCTGGAACATGTC
>JBAVYC010000905.1:0-3109 GCA_049698595.1 Desulfobacterales bacterium
GCCACCGGCATCGATCAGACACGCATCCATCAAGCATGCCCTCGCGGTAACGGTAGAACCTTTTAAATTCTCACGGGATAGCCGGTGGCTTATGAATTGAGTAAAATGTGATAATAAAAATACTGGAAAATGCGGTGGTTGTCTCTAATGCCGCGCAAGCCGTATAATAATAGATAGGTTGCAAGGAAGACACAAATTTTTAAAAAACCATAAATGAAAGCTAAGGGAAGTAGAGAATGATCAAGTCCATGAATATCGCCTGGTGGGTGAAACGCTGGAGCGAGTTACATCCCCATAAAGCCGCCATTATATTTGATGGGAATCGGATCAGCTATCTGGATCTCCATCGTAAAATCAACCGTGCGTGTTGCTGGCTTCAAACTCTGGGAATCGAAAAGGGCGACCGGGTGGCGGCGATGCTGGGAAATTGCCCTGAATTCCTTGAACTTTTTTTGGCGTGCTCCAAGCTGGGGACCATATTTGTGCCCGTGAATTTCCGACTCGCGGCCCCTGAACTGGATTATACGCTTGCCCATTCACGTCCCAGACTTTTTGTTTTCGGTAACGAATATGTCGAGACCGTATTGAGCTTAGATCTTAACAGCAGCAGACCCTTGATGCTGCTGGCCTCCATCCCGCAGTGTGCTCTCACTTGTGAGGTGCTGGATTACCAGACGGCATCGGCCGCCTGTGATGGACAAAACCCTTTTCTCACCGAATCCATGGCGCCGGCTACACCCGAGGAGCCCCAGGTGATCATGTATACATCGGGTACCACCGGGCAGGCCAAGGGAGCGGTACTGTCCCACCGCAAAACATTTTTTAATTGTCTGAACGCCGATATTTTTTTTAAACTGCATGCCGATGATATCATGCTCATCGTTTTGCCCCTGTTTCATTCCGGGGGGCTTTTTATCCAGGCCTCGCCGGTACTTTACAAAGGGGCCACCATGGTAATTCACCCCAAATTCGATTCCAATAAAGTTTTTGAAGATATCCGCAAATATCGGGTCACCAAATTTTTAGGCGTGCCATCGGTTTATAAATCCCTGGTCGGAGCAAAACCGGAGGACAGGGCCACTTTCGCATCTCTGAAAGTGTGCGCCATCGGCGGCGAAAAGTTAACTCCGGAACTCATGACCCGGTTCAAAGATGCCGGGTTTTCACTGCGCCAGATCATGGGGCAGACCGAGACGTCTATTCTACTGTGGGCATCTGAGGAAGATGCTGTTCGCAAACCGGGCTCCCTGGGCAGACCTGTTTTTCATGCGGAAGTGAAGATCGTCGATCGGCAAGGGCGTTCATGCGAACCCGGACAAGTGGGGGAAATCATCGTCTGGGGTTCGATCATGATGACCGAATACTGGCAAGATCCGGTTAAAACCGAAGAAACCATCCGGGGAGGGTGGCTGCACACCGGAGATTTGGCCCGTATGGACGAAGACGGGTATTTTTATCTCATCGACCGAGCCAGAGACATGTACATTTCCGGGGGTGAAAATGTCTATCCGGCTGAAATTGAAAGGGTGTTGCGGGTTCACCCCGCCATAGAAGACATTGCCGTTGTCGGCGCGCCTGATGAAACCTGGGGTGAAGTCGGTTATGCCTTTGTCATACCAAAATCGGGAGCAGATCTTACGGCCGCAGAAGTGCTCGGCTTTTGTGACGGACGACTGGCTCGCTACAAATGGCCCAGGCAGGTCTTTTTTAAAAAGGATTTTCCGCGCACCGCGCTTGGAAAAGTGCGTAAGACCGTGCTTAAACAGGAATACATTGAAAGAAATAAATGAATGGCAAATTCATTTCTCTATTTGCATTGGTTTGGATGGACCGTGGCAGTCTAAAGCTTTGATTAAACAGATCGAAAGAACATTCACTTCAAAATCAGATAGTTAACTTTTTGCATTCCTCACCATATAAATTTTTCCAAACTCATCGGATTTTAAATTCCAATCATATTGAAATTGAGCTTCACCTGATTTTTGATAATTTTCGATAGCCCTAACTCGTCCCATATTTTGGTGAGCTGCAGTTCTAACTCATCAGGCGAAGCAACAGGCGCTTCAGCCAGCTGGCTGCCGTTCCGATCCGGGGCAGGCAACACTTTCCGGTCTACCTTGCCGTTGGGCATCAGCGGGATGGCCTCCAATCCCACAAAATGCTGCGGAACCATGTAGTCCGGCAACTTGGAGCGCAGATACTTCCGCCAAACAGATAGCGAAGCCTCTAATCCCGGCTTGAGGACATAGTATGCGACCAACCGCTGGTCCCCAGGGCGGTCCTCCCGCAACACGACTATACATTTCTTAACGGCATCCAGTTCCGCCAAACGGGCTTCGATTTCACCTAATTCTACCCACAGGCCGCGTATCTTAACCTGGAAATCAATTCGCCCGAGATATTCAATGCTGCCATCTGCCAAATATCTGGCCGAATCTCCGGTTTTGTATAAACGGGCAGCTGGATCACCGCTGAACGGATCCGGTATGAACTTTTCCGCGCTGAGTTCAGATCGGTTGAGATAACCCCTGGAAACCTGAACACCGCCAATGTGCAGCTCTCCGATGCACCCTATCGGCACTGGAGAAAGACGGGGGTCTAGAATATAGATCTGCGTATTTGCAACGGGATATCCAATCGGCACAATGCTGCGATCACCATCCGCACGGCAGGGCCAATAGGTGACATCGACCGCAGCTTCCGCAGGGCCATACAGATTGTGCAGCTCCGCATCCAGTCGCTCGAAGAAGCGTTGCTGCAAATCAAACGGTAAGGCCTCTCCGCTGCATATTACCCGTTTGATGCTGGTGCAGCGCTCAACATCAGACTCCTCAAGAAATACCCGCAGCATCGAGGGTACAAAATGCAGTGTTGTAATTTTCTGATCGATAATCAGCCTGGATAAGTAGGCACTGTCTCGATGTCCTCCCGGTTTAGATATGATTAAGGATGCCCCTGTTTGCAATGGCCAGAAAAATTCCCCGACCGAAACATCAAAACTGAAGGGCGTTTTCTGTAACACCCGATCCTGCTCGGTCATACGGTATTCATCCTGCATCCAAAGCAAACGGTTGACGATTCCACGGTGCTCGTTCATGACACCCTTGGG
>JBAVYC010000906.1:0-1723 GCA_049698595.1 Desulfobacterales bacterium
GTCAGGTATTTTTTATTGATAATGGTCTGGATTATCTGGCGGTGGCCTTTTTGCAAATCCAGCTGTTCCTCGGTGGGCGGGATTCTCAAAACTTGGGTGGTGCGCGGGGGCAGCTGTTTGATGACCCCTTTGCGGGTGCGGCGCAGCAACAGCGGTTCGAGTTTTGCTCGCAGTTCGTCCAGGTTCTTATAACCCAGCAGCTTTCCTTTTTCATCGACGACCTTATGCCGGTTGAAAAACCGGAAGGCCGGTCCCAGCCGTCGATCGTCGATGAATTCCACCACCGAAAAAAGCTCATCGAGCCGGTTCTCAAGGGGGGTTCCCGACAGCACCAGGGCAAACGGAGATTTCAGGGCTTTGATCACCCGGCTCGTTTTGGCCTCCCAGTTTTTAATGCGCTGCGCCTCGTCGAGGATAATCAGGTCCCATTTGACCCGCTCGATGGATAAAAAATCCCTCAGTACCTGCTCGTAGTTGCATACAGTGAAAAAACTGTCGCTCTCATATTGGGCCGGACGATCTTTGGCGCTGCCCAGCACAAGTTGGCAGCTGCGATTGCTGAACCGTTCGATCTCGATGCGCCATTGGGATTTCAAAGACGCCGGGCAGATCACCAGCACTTTGGATACGGAAGCATGGCGGGACAGCAGTTCGGCCGCACCGATACCCTGGATGGTTTTACCGAGGCCCATGTCATCTGCCAGAACCGCCCGCCCGACCCCGGCGGCAAAGGCGATGCCGTCCATCTGGTAAGGCAGCAGTTCGGTATTCAGCAGGGTCTTGCGCAAAGGGTGTTTTTGGGGGTCTTTACGGATTTCGGCGACCGCTGCGGACATGCGCTCCTGAAACAGCTTTTGATGGATGTATTCTTCGGCATCCGGATAAATGACCACTTCGGCGCCGAGGCCTTCTACCCGGCGCATGCTGCGGATCAGCCCTTTTATGTTTTGGATCGATTTCCCCTTGTACGGTGCCAGGTGCCTGGCGATCTTGGGGGAAAGACCCTCCGGAACCAGCAAGCCAAGTTGCAGGCCCCTGCCGTAGCTAAGGTATACACAAATGTCTTTGATTTCGGCAGGTGTTTCCCGGACGGCCTTTTTGAATTTTTTCCCGACTTTATCCAGGGCATATATGATGTGTTTGCAGGTTCCGAGAGTATTTTTGCGGAAATCCGGGCACGAACAGAACGACTCCCCCGGCTGCCAGCCTCTCAGGGCAATTCGATAACTTTTTCCGGATGCATAACTAGTGATGATGTAGTCGGTCCACAACTCATGGGGATTCATGGAATTTAAGCGCATTTTTTCTTTCTGCGCTCTTTCCGTGCGGTCGGCAATCGCCTGCTTGATGAGGGCCGTCTCACTCAGGCTCTCCATGGGAACCCTTTCAGGCGGTGGTGCCGACAATCCCAGCGAGAGTTTTTCTTCCAAAATCAACGAAAGCGCCGCACCTTGATGCTCACAGGCAACAGAACAGGCACTGCAGCCAATGTTCAGGCGCCGGGGCCTCATGGGGTCCAGAGCGATTTCGACTTTGGCGTCTCCCAGATCCAGTCGGAACCGTTTGCTGTTGAGCGTTACCCGCTCAAACAGGTCAATATCATATTTGCCGCCGGCCATGATCAGCTGTTTGCCCTGGGCGCCCAGCAGTTTACAGGCCTGGTTATACGAAAGATGTGAAAGCTTATCCTTTAGCGTGATCATGATGACAATTCCTTAGTGCA
>JBAVYC010000907.1:0-3025 GCA_049698595.1 Desulfobacterales bacterium
GGATAGATGTATTTGCTAGCCCTACAAAGGGATTTTATAGCGTCGCATTATCTTATAGGCGGAGATTGGGGCCCTGAAAATCAATTGCATGCTCATCATTATAAGGTGGAGATCATACTAGAGGGTGATCAATTGGATGAACACGGCTATTTGGTCGACATCGTTGATGTGGAGGTCCACTTGGAGAATTTGGTTACTTATTTTCGGGACAAAACCCTAAACGAATTGTCAGAGTTCAAGGGTTTGAACCCCAGTATCGAGCATTTTTGCAGAATTTTTTTAAAGGCTGTCTCGGGTAAAATCAAAGCGAACAATTTAACCGCTTTGACGGTAAAGATTTGGGAAAATGAGATTGCATGGACTTCCTACCGGGAAAAATTCTAAGCTGTGCGGTACTGATCGGTTCAAAGGTTACAACTGATGGATCCTGCTCACAATATTAATCAAAATTCGGCACACCCGTCATACCCATTGAGTGAAACGGGTTTATAACCAGACGAAAACTCGATCCCTTTGATACGAGCTGCCTGTTTTTTTTCAACCCGGAACGTTGAACCACTGGCCCAGACCTGGATCAGATGTGAATTCCTTTATTCCACGGTCACAACAGTTTAACGTCACCCTTGCGTACTCAAAGCAGTCGCGCTCTCCGAGGCGTAGGCTACGAGCCGGAGGCCAGGGCAGGCCTGAACCTCTCAACCTATGTCTTAATCTACCGGTACGTTACTGCCCGAGCGGCTCCAATCACATCGGCCACCTTGGGCAGCACATAATCTTCAAGGGGTGGCGAAAAGGGTATGGGAAAATCTTTGGCCGCCACTCGTTTGATCGGAGCATCCAGGTAATCGAATAGCTCGTCCTGAATCCTGGCAGTGAGTTCCGCCCCGAAGCCACCGGTCAAACAGGCTTCGTGAACAATAACCGCCCGATGGGTTTTCTTGATGGATTCGGCCACCAGTGCCATATCCAAGGGCTTGAGAGTTCTCAAATCAATCACTTCGGCATCGATATCTAACTTGTCGAGCTCACCGAGGGCCTCCTGGCACAGATAAAAACCCGACCCGTAACTCAATAAGGTTATATCCTGGCCTTCCCGTTTGACAGCGGCCTGCCCCAGAGGAATAGTAAAATTTCCCTCCGGAACCGGTCCCTCCTTGGCAAAAAACTTCTTGTGCTGGAAAACCATGACCGGATCATCATCGCGGATGGCGGATTTGATCAGACCCTTAACGTCCGCCGGTTCACTGGGTACCACGACCTTGAGCCCGGGTGTGTGAACAAACCAGGCTTCCAGGGATTGAGAATGTTGGGCTGCCGCTCTCAGACCAGCACCGTCCGGGCACCAGATCACCATCGGAACGCTCACCTGACCGCCGAGCATATAACGGATTTTTGCTGCCTGATTGGTCAACTCATCCATGGCGCAGGTCACAAAATCAGAAAAATGCAAATCGACGATCGGTCGCAAGCCGGTCAAGGCCGCGCCCAGTCCGATACCGACAATGCCCGTTTCGCTAATGGGGGTGTCAATGATACGACCCGGAAAATTTTCGGCAATACCCTTAAACTGGCCGAATACTCCGGCATGGGCCGTGAGGTCTTCGCCCAGGATAAATACGGTTTCATCCCGCGCCATCTCTTCGTGCAGGGCTTCCGCCAGGGCGGCCGAACAGGTCATGATACGATCGGACATGGTGATCTCCTTCTGGAAATAGGTCCTATTGTCCTATTGGGCAACAACGGCAGCTAACGATTCACGAACAAATCTTCCAAAGCTTCCTGCGGATCCGGCAAAGGACTCTCATCCGCAAATGTCACGGCATCCCTCAGTTCCGCTTCTACCTCGTCCCAGATCTGCTCGTTCAGCTTGGGGGTCAATATACTTTTACGGCTAAGAGAATCGGCGAACCGTTTGACCGGATCGTTGTTATTCTTCCAGGCGGCAATTTCCGCTTCGGCACGATAGGCTTGAGGATCACCCTCATAGTGTCCCCGGAAACGGTAGGTTTTATTTTCGATCAGGCTGGGCCCCTCCCCTTTGCGGGCTCGCTGGACGGCTTCTAAAGTGACTTCTCTGACTTTGAGCAGATTATTGCCGTCCACCGAAGTTCCGGGCATATTGTATGCAGTCGCCCGGATACTGATATCACTCACCGAACAGGCATAGCTCTGAGGTGTTGTTGAAGCGTACTGGTTGTTTTCGACCACGAAAATCACCGGCAGTTTCCAGATAGAGGCCATATTCATCGCTTCATGCACGGTGCCGCGATTGGAAGCCCCGTCGCCGAAAAAGCAAACCGCCACCTGGTCGGTTTTGCGCATTTTAATGGAGAATCCGGCACCGGTGATAATCGGCAGACCACCGCCGACGACCCCGTTGGCGCCTAGAATGCCCAACGAGAAATCGGCGATATGCATGGAGCCGCCTTTGCCTCTGCAGTAGCCTGTCTTCTTGCCGAACAACTCCGCTACCATCTTTTTTAAATCGGCCCCTTTGGTGATCATGTGCCCGTGACCGCGATGGGTGGTGGTCAGGTAATCGTCGGCACGCAGACATGAGCAGACACCCACCGCCGACGCTTCCTGCCCGATGGACAGATGGATAAACCCGGGAATTTTGCCGGCAGCAAACAGCTCGCCGGCCAGTGTCTCAAATTGGCGAATCATCACCATTTTACGATAGTAGGATAAGTACTCCTGATCCCGTTGGTTCATCAATGACTCCCAACCCGGACAAGCCGGAATTGAATATTGACGATTGAAGATTTGTTGTATCGCTCTCCGAGGCGTAGGCGCTACAACCCCTACGAGCCCGCTTCCAGCCCGTAGGCTTCATAGGCTTACAGGCCGGAGGGGAGGCTTCGCGCTGTCTTTTCAATTTAAATCGATAGCATTCCTAAAATATTCAATCTGGCTATGGCATAACTCATGCGCAAACATGATGTGATTTCAATAAAAATGTCTTTCTATCTTCGCAACTTCCGCGCTTCACGTCCACCCAACTTCTCATCTTCCCAGGTTCTTC